>QHZK01000011.1:19979-37981 GCA_003224635.1 Acidobacteriota bacterium
CTCCGGGGCGGGCTTCGAAGCATCAAGCACGACACCTCGCTGCTGGTAGAGCGCGAAGCCCGGCTTCGAGACCTGCAGCTGATAGCGGCCCTCGGGAAGGCCCTCGAAGCGAAAGCTGCCCTCCTCGTCTGTAGCCACGGTCTTCCTGACCTTCGCGTTGAGATTCGAGACTACGACGATGGCTTCCGGCACCCGCGCGCCGCTCGCGTCGTAGACCGTGCCGGAAATGGTGAAGACCGATGGCGGCGTGTCATCGCGAGGCGCGCCGGGGACAGTGTCACCTTCGACCCCGCCGGGGACGCGGTCTGCAACGCCGCCCGGTACGCCTGGTGTTATGACTCCGCCTGGAACACCCGGCCCAAGCCCTCCCAAAATTCCTCCGATCACGCCGCCGGATGGCCCACCGGCATATGAACGGTGCAACCGAACTGGAGTGCTATCCGATTCCTCATCGCGCAGTTGCCTTAGTGCTGCCTCGTCTTCGCCCGTGAGTTCCATCTTGAAGGTACCGGTGTCGCCGTGATTCCCTGCGCCCACGAAGACACCTTCCTTATTCGTTACATCAAAGGTCAGGACGCTTCCCTCGAGCCGGGTGTTGGCGATCTGCTCCTCGTCCTCGCCGACGACTGTTGCCGTGCCAGCCGCGTTTTGTATCTTGTAGAAGACCACTGTGCCACCCAGTCCGGCCCTTTCCGGCTCAAGCGTGATCGTTACACCAGGCACATCATCAAGCTTCCCCTCCCAGATGCCGAGGAAAGCAGTCCGAGCGCTCGGCGAGATGCCTTCCCCAGACGAGCGCTTCACGAACACGAGCGTGGCCTTTCCTTCTGCGCCCCGCTGCAGGTCGCGCGCCTTTACTTCGACCGTCTGTATTTGCCCATCCGAGGAAAGGGACCTGACCCACGTGCCAATCACTACCGCTTGCCCGTCGCGCTCGAGCGTCCACTCGAGCGTCCAATCGGTCACCAGATTGTCCCCTTCCCAGCGAGTCTTCGACCGAAGTTGCCCTGGGCCGTATTTCTGGATGGTCTCTCGATTGTCCGTATTCACCGAGAACTCGGGGATCGTCAGCGCAAAGAGAGTTATGGCGATTGGCTTTCGAACCAGCCGCCCGGCGCGCGCTTCGGCGGCCGTCCAATCTTTTGACGTGGTGGTGATTCTCAGGTGAGGATCGTCGAGCTCGATGACCTGGACGAAACCATCGGGTGAGGGGGACGGCAAGTCGCTTCTCGTTTTGTCCAGCTCCCAGCGTCCGGAAAAGTTGGCGCGAACCGTGGACTCGTCGACTGCCGCCTTTGTGGACACGGCCACCGTTAGGGAAAAGGCGAAGGCCGCCGCGCACGTTGCGGCCAGCAACAAGAAGCCTGTGGCCAGTGACATTTTCGCTTTGCCCGCGCTCGGGCGAGGTCTTTTATCCAGCAGTCGCATGATACGTTCCTCCAGGATGTTGGCGTCAAAAACGCTCAGAGTGTAACCGGGTCCGGCCAGGGAGCGCCGGGCAGGCAGGCTTGACATCGCGCGGGCGAGACTGACGAGGGAGCGCGCGTAACTGGCCGCGTTCACAATCCTCCTCGCTGCCATCTCATCACAAGCCAGCTCGCGAGTCTCGTCGATCCGGCGTTTGATCAATCTCGCCGCGGGGTGAAACGAGAGGGGTAGAAGCGCGAGCTCGTAAACCAGGTTCATCAGAAAATCGTGACGGCGGATGTGCGCCATTTCGTGGCACAAGGCCGCCGTCAGCTCCTGGGGGGATGTCGATTGAAACATACCTTCGGGAAGAACAATGGCCGCGCGGCGAATGCCGAGGGTCAAGGGCCCCGAAATCTGCGCTGAGCCAAGAATGGAGACGCCTCGTAATCCGAGCGCCGCCTGGCACCGGGTTACGACCGACGCCATCGGGTCGGGCATCCTCCTTGGGTACGCGCTGTCGCGAATCTGGTCCGTTCGAGTCCACGCCTGCGCCAGGCGAATCAGCCGGTAGAGCAGGAAGAGCAGGTAAGCACTCAGCAGTCCATACACTGAAAACGGCGGAAGCGAAACCGGGCGAGCGCGACGGCCCGCGTTCGCGCCGAGCCGCAGCCAGGGATAACTCGACCGCCCGCGCGGCTCCGGCGAAACCGCGGCTCGATTTGCGAGCGGCGGCAGATCGCCCGGTGTGGCCGCCCGGACCGGACTGACCGGACGCTGCGTCGTGACTCGCGCCGCGACCGCCGCCGCGGACGCTCGAGCGAGAGCTGGCCCGGCGCGTGCGCCGCGCAGCGCGCTGGACGCCGGAAGAAGCACGCCCAGCGCCAGCGCCATCACCCAGAGCACATGCTCGAAACGCGCTGGGGCGGAGCGCGTCAGCCGTGCGCACAGCGCGCCGACCGCCGCCACCAGCGCGACTTGCCACAGGGAATTGATCAACACCGTCAAGAGCGTGCGGCTAATCGTTTCCATGACTCGCCTCCCTGCCTTTACCGGGCTCGTCTTTACCGGGCTCTCGGGGCGCCTGAGAGGTCTCGACCAGCCTGCTCAAGCGGGCGAGCTTCTCGCGCGTGAGGTGACGGCTCTCAACCAGGCTCATCACCAGGCTCTCGGCCGAGCCGCCGAAAAGGCGATTGAGGATGTCTCGCACGGCGGCGCTTGTGGCCTTCTCGCGGCTCAGCACGGGCTCGTATTCGTAAGCCCGGCTCTTGAGCGCCCGTTTCACCTTGCCCTTCCGGTGGAGCACGTTCAGCATCGTCTGGACCGTCGTGTAGGCCAGCCGGGGCTCGCCCGCCAGCCTCTCCTGCACGGTTTGCACGGTGGCCGGACCCGTGTCCCAGAGCACCTTCATGATCTCGAGCTCGAGCGGCGTCAACTGGCCCGTCTTGCGTTTCCGTCCCATGGGAGTCGCGCCTCCTAAAAGTTTAGGAGATTAAATCACGCAAAAAACCGCCTTGTCAACTAAAATTTTAGGACAGGGGAAATCGGGGCAGTCGAGGCAGCGACTCTGGTCCGGGCCATACCCATGACCGCGCTTTTATGACAGAATGATTTTGACCGACTATGAGACCCGCCCGAACCTATTTTGTGGCCGCTGCCTTCGCGCTTCTGGCTGCGCTCCGGGCCGGCGCCCCCCTCACGGGTCAAGCGAAGGACGGGACCATCAAGGGCGCCGTCAAGGACGCGTCGGGCGCGCCGGTCCCTGGCGCGACGGTTACCCTGCGGAGCGAAACCACGTCCCAATCAACGTCGGTAGTCACCAAGCCCGACGGTTCTTACACCTTCACGTCACTCGAGGCGGGCGCTTACGCCGTCGAGGCGGCCCGCGAAGGGTTCGAAAGGAGCACCCGCGCGCACATCACGCTCGGCGCCCAGCCCCAAACTGTGTACTTGATACTCGCTCGGCGCGAGGCCGCGCCGAATAAAGATAAAGACAGGCCCGACGAACCGGACCAGTCGCTCGCGCGCGCCGAATACTCCGACCAACCCCAGTTCAAGCCAGGCGAACTCGCGGACCCCGCAGCGGCGGGAGGTTACAGTGATTCCCTCGCCGCGACGCGACGTGAGCTGGTGCGAGACTATCTCGCGCCCCGTGACCTCGGCGATTCCGGCAGGCCTGACACTGGTTCGAGTGAGGCCGCCATTTACCGCTCGGGGTCGGGACTGCTCGCGCGCCAGGCGTTCGAGCGAGCCACAGAGGTTTTCGCCCGTGGAGTCGAGCGTTATCCGCGCTCGGAGAGGCTGGAGATGGGCCTGGGGACTGCGCTCTACGCCCGCGGCCAATACGATCGGGCCGTTCGAGCGCTGCTCGCGGCCGTGGACCTTGCGCCTTCCGATCCGCGCGCGCACGTTTTCCTGGCCAAGGCCTTCAACGCTTCACGCGCCCACCCTGGCGGCGAAGCTCAGGAAGTGATCAGGCGACTTGAACACTGGGCGCAGCTTGAGCCGCAGAATCCGCGCGCGCATTATTACTACGCGATGGCGTTGTGGAGTACGAAGCGACGTGAGATGACGGGCCTTGATGAGGTGGAGGCCGAGATGAAGCGGGCAGCCGCGCTCGACCCGCGCTTTGCGGACGCGCGCCTGGAACTAGGAAATCTCTACGCCGATCAAGCGCGATATGCTGACGCAATCCGGGAGTATCAAGAGGCCATCCGTCTCCAGCCTGACTTTGCCGCCGCCCACTATCACCTGGGTCAGGTCTACATGCACGCCGGTGACAAGCAGCGCGGACGGGAGGAATTCGACGCCTACGAACGGTTGCGCAAGCCGCCAGGAGGGATCCCAAAGACAGGAGCGCCATGAAGGCCCTCTCTACAAAGGCGCGAGCCGGGCGGTGAAATGCCTGAGTACGGGCGCCTCGTAAGTGAGCTTCAGGCCGCGAATCCGCTGGCGACGCTTCCAAACCTCAATGATGACCTCGATGACGTAGTCGATGTGGCTCTGTGTATAGACCCGGCGCGGGATCGCCAGGCGCACCAGGTCCATCTTGGCGGCTTCGCCGAACATCAGGGTGCCGATCTCGGCCGAGCGGATGCCGCCTTCGAGGTAGAGTTCGGCCGCGAGCGCCACACCCGGAAATTCGCGCGTTGGAATATGGGGCAGAAAGGCGCGAGCATCAATGTAGATGGCGTGACCGCCCGGAGGCTGCACAATCGGCACGCCCGCATCGCTGACGTGCTGCCCGAGATAGGCGGTCGAGACGATTCGATAGCGCAGGTAGTCCTCGTCCAGCACTTCTTCGAGGCCCACGGCAATGGCTTCGAGGTCCCGGCCCGCCAGACCTCCGTAGGTCGGATAGCCCTCCGTAAGAATCAACAGGTTTTTCTCCCGCTGCGCGAGAGCGTCGTCGTTGGTACAAAGGAACCCGCCGATGTTGGCCAGGCCGTCCTTCTTGGCCGACATGGTGCAACCGTCGCCCAGGGCAAACATCTCCTGCGCGATGGACTTGGGAGTCTTGGCTTCGTAGCCTTTTTCGCGCAGCTTGACGAGGTAGGCGTTCTCCGCAAAGCGGCAGGCGTCGAAGTAGAGGGGAACATGGTGCTTCCGGCAAATGGCGCTCACGGCGCGCGCATTTTCCATGGATACCGGCTGCCCGCCGCCCGAATTGTTGGTGATGGTGAGCATCACGAGTGGCACTTGCTCCCGGCCCACGCGCTCGATGAGCCGCTCGAGCGCTTTCGCGTCCATGTTTCCCTTAAAGGGACACGGGTTCGAGGGTTCGAGTCCCTCCGGCGCCGGCAAATCCACGGCCTGGGCGCCTGTGGATTCGACGTTGGCGCGCGTGGTGTCGAAATGCGAGTTGTTCGGCACCACGTCGCCTTTCTTGCACATCACGCTGAAAAGGATCCGCTCCGCCGCCCGCCCCTGGTGGGTGGGGATCACGTGCTGATAGCCGAAAACGCCCTCGACCGCGCGGCGAAAACGCTCGAAGCTGGGGCTGCCGGCGTAGCTCTCGTCGCCTTCCATCATCGCCGCCCACTGCCGGCTGCTCATGGCGCCGGTGCCGGAGTCGGTCAGCAGGTCGATCAATACGTGTTCGGCCGGCAGCAGGAAGAGGTTGTAATATGCCGCGCGCAGATGGCGCTCGCGCTCTTCTCGCGTCGTCCACTTGATGGGCTCGACGCTCTTGATTTTGAACGGTTCGATGATGGTTCGGAAAGCCATGCGCGGCTTGCGTGGTTGAGTTGACGAAGACGCTGGCAGCGGGAAATTGAAAAGCGAACAGAAAGTCGAAACTCGAAAATCGAAACTAAATTTAGGAGCTTAGCGCCTCAACATCGACAATGCATTGTCGATCTTGGGTTGCGCCGCAGGCGCTGTGGAGTGCGGGAGCTTGCTCCCGCTCCACTCAAGCCCGGAAGCTTGCTTCCGCCCTAGCCAGCTCGGGCGTGCACGAAAGCGGCGGCAAGCCGCCGCACTCCAAAACGTTGCGATCCAATCACGTCACTCAATCAACCCTAATCGCCTCCACGTCAATCGTAATCTCGACCTCTTTGCCTACCACCCAGCCGCCGCCCGGCATCGGCGAATTCCAGCTCGCCCCGAAGTCCTCGCGGTTGATCCTTGTCCTGGCCAGAAACCCGGTCCGCGTGTTGTTGAAGGGCGTATCGACCGGGCCGAAGTATTCCACATCCAGGGTGATGGGGCGGGTCACGCCGCGAATCGTCAGGTCGCCGGTGACTTTGCAGTGATTGGTGCCCGTCGCCTCAACGCCGGTGCTCTTGAAGGTGATGGTGGGGTGGCGCGCCACGTCGAGGAAGTCGGCGCTGCGCAGGTGCGCGTCGCGCTCGGGTTCCTCGGTCGTGAAGCTCGCGGCGTCGATCGTCGCCTCGACGAAGCAGCCGGCCGAGTCGCGAGGGTCGAAATTAAACCGGCCCTTGAGGTTTTTGAACTGGCCGCGCACGATCGTGACCATCATGTGGCGCACGGCAAATTCTGCGCTTGTGTGTCCGGGCTCGAATTCCCATACGGGCATCGCTTGTCCTCTCCGTCTGCTCCGGCCTGATCCGGTCCGGAACGTCAGCAATGTTTGAGCGAATCAGGCTAACACAGAACCATCCAGCGTGTCGGCGGAGCCCGTAGCGGGCCAATGCGCTGTAGCGGCGCTCTGTGAGCGCCGGCGGCGGTCGCAGACCGACGCTACAAAGACCAATTACCGAGGAGCCGCAGCGACCGCGCGACCGGCAAATGGCGCGCGCCGCGCGCTACAAGTCGCGCAAGAAGGGATTCGACCGGCGCTCCTCCCCGATCGTGGTCGGCTCGCCGTGCCCGGGAAAGACGGGCGTCTGGTCCGGAAAGCCGAGAAGCGCATTGTGGATGGAGCGCAAGATCTGTTGGTAGTCGCCGCCCCACAGGTCAGTGCGGCCGATGCTGCCGTGGAAGAGCGTATCGCCGCTGAAAATTCTGCGATGTTCGCCCGGCAGGTGAAGGGAAACGCTGCCCGGTGAATGTCCGGGCGTGTCGAGGACTTCGAGCTCGAGCGATCCCCAGCGCAGCACGTCGCCTTCCTTCAAGAACTGGTCGACTTCGACAGATCCCGGAGCCTTGACGCCGAGCCATGCGGCCTGCATCGCCAGGTTCCGATACAGCGGCAGGTCGCCCTGGTGCATCAGGACCTTCGCGCCGGTAGCCTGCTGGAGTTTCTGGATGCCGCCCACGTGGTCGATGTGGGCGTGCGTGGCGACGATGTATTTGGCGCTCAGGTTGTGCCGGGCGAGGATTTCTTTGACGCGCTCGATATCGTCGCCGGGGTCGATCACCACGGCGTCCCCCGTCGCTTCGTCGCCGACAATCGAGCAGTTGCACTGGAGCATTCCGACCGGGATGATTTCGTGGATCATTCGATTTTGGATTTTGGATTTTCGATTTCAGATTTCAGATTCCCGATTTCAGATTCCCGATTTCAGATCTTCGATTGCAGATTTGCCGCCCGGCCTCGCTGCACACTCATCCCACCTTTCTATTTCGTCTATTCGCCACGCCGACGAAGAAGACGCCAACGCGACCTCTACCAAATCTGGCAGCGCCCCGACCGGACCATCGGGTCGCCGGGCTTGCACGAGAATGCCTCGGCAAATGCGGGCATGTTGGACGGGGCCGCGATGGCTCGGAAACGGTCGAGCGGGTGAGGATTCACGTTGACCATCAACAGCTCGTATTGGGGGCGGTCGTTCTGCGCCCAGATCTGCGCGTAGGAGAGGAAGAACCGCTGCTCGGGAGTCAACCCATCAACGGGCTCAGGACGCGGCTTGCCCGCGAGGCTGTTCCCATAGGCTCTGTAAGCGAGTGTCAGGCCGCCCAGGTCGGCGATGCTCTCCCCCAGCACCAGCTTGCCGTTTTCGTGGATGTCGCCCGTGACCACGTAAGCGTCGAATTGCTGCTCCACACACTTGGCGCGCTCCTCGTAATTCTTCAGGTCTTCGGGCGTCCACCAGTTTTTCAGATTGCCCTGGGCGTCAAACTTGCGCCCCTGGTCGTCAAAGCCGTGGGTCATCTCATGGCCGATGACGGCGCCGATCCCGCCGTAGTTCACGGCGTCGTCGGCCTGGGCGTCGAAGAAGGGCGGCTGCAGAATCCCGGCTGGGAACACGATCTCGTTCTTCTCCGCATTGTAGTAGGCGTTCACGGTGGGCGGGGTCATGCCCCACTCCGTACGGTCCACGGGCTTGCCGATCTTGGCCAGGTCGCGGTTGAACTCGAACAGGTCGCCCCGGAGCACGTTCATCACATAGGGACCGCGGTCGACGTGGAAGGCCGAGTAGTCGCGCCACTTATCGGGATACCCGATCTTGGGCGTGAAGGCCTCGAGCTTGGCCAGCGCGGCCTTGCGGGTCTCGGGGCCCATCCAGGGCAGCGTCGAGAGGTCGTCGCGGAGCGCGGCGATCAGTTTGTGGACCATCGCGAGCGCCCGCGCCTTGGCTTGCGGAGGAAAATGCTCGGCGACGTAAAGTTGACCGAGCGCAAAGCCGAGCTCGCGGTCCGTCGCTCTGACGCACCGCTTCCAGCGCGGCAGCAGCTCCTGGGTCCCCTGAAGAGTGCGGCCGTTGAAGCTGAAGTCCTCCTCGACGAATTTTGCAGAGAGGCTCGGGGCCGTAGCGTCGATCAGGTGCCACCGGAGGTAAGTCTTCCAGTCCGCGAGGGAGGCCGAGGTCAGCATCCGGGTAGCCGCTTCGAAGAACTTGGGCTGCGCGACGTCGACCTCTCGGATGTCAGCATAGCCGAGATCGCGGAAGTAGGCCGGCCAGGCGAAACTGGGTGTGAGTGCGGCCAGTTGGCTCAGCTCCATCTTGTGATACGTCTTGTCAGGGTCGCGACGCTCGACGCGGGTCATGGAAGCGTCCGCGAGCGCGGTTTCGATTCCGACCACGGCCTTGGCCTCGGCTCGGGCTTGCGCCGGGTTGTCGCCCATGAGCTCGAACATCTTGGCCACGTGCTGGACGTACTGCTCGCGAAGCTGCTTGGACTTGTCGTCCGTCTTCGTATAGTAGTCGCGGTCCGGCATCCCCAGCCCGCCTTGCTCCGCCCCGCCGATCACCTGTGTGCTGTTCTTGGCATCCTGCGTCGAGCCGAAGCGAAACAGGGCGTTGACGCCGAGGCTCTGCAGGTGCGCGATTTCGACTTCGAGCTCGGCGACGCCCTGGATGTGCTCGATGCGGCCAAGCTCCGGGTCGAGCGGCTTGAGTCCCTCGGCCTCGACCGTCGCCTCGTCCATGCAGCTCGCGTAGAAGTCACCGATCTTCTGCTCGTTCGAGCCCTCGGGTGCCATCCGATTTTTCGCCGCCCGCTCCAGAATCTGGCGCAGGATCTCGCGGTTCCGCTCTTGGAGCTCGCTGAACCTGCCCCAACTGGGGTACTCGGGCGGCACGGGATTCTTCGCCAGCCATCCGCCGTCGGCGTATTTGTAGAAGTCGGAGCAGGGCTGGCAATTCCTGTCGATGCTCGCGACGTCCAGGCCGTGAACACCGTCGGGCGCAGCCGAAGCCGTGGCCGCAGGCTGCCGTCCTCGGAAGGGGACGCAAATCGAGCGGCCGGCGGCCAGCGCGATGCCGAGCGCCATCAGGAGAGCAAGGCCGGGAAACCACAGGCGTGAAGCGCGCATGGGTATGGACCTCCGCGGTTCGGATGCAGCATGACCTCCGCTGCATCCGTAGATCGTATAACCTAATTCACCAGCCTCGAATAAGCAACCGTTCCATTCCGGCGTTCGATTCCGTTCGACCCTTGCCTCGTTGACTCGACCCGCGCCCGGCCCCTATACTGGAAGCTGAGCTGGACAGAGCGACATGGGTTGTAGCGGCACTGTGTCTCTGAGCGCCGAAAAAAGGGCGGTCCCTTACAGGGCAGGCTTCGACCGCCGCACAAACTCGAAGGGGCGACTGATTTACTTCCTTGCTGACGTGCTTCGATGACGCACCGATTCCGCATTAAGCGCCTTTACATCTTTCTGTTCACGTCGCTCGCGGCATTCAGTTTCGGCTTGCCGGTCGCTTGTTATGGTCAAGCCGCCGGGCCCGGCCGCCTTGAAGCCTGCCTCCAGGGCGAGTCGAAGGTAGCGCAGACCTCACTTTTGAGGGCTGCGGCGGTGCGCGCGCGGGCCGATTCGCTCCCGGGGGCGTCGGACACGTCACCCGAGATCGACCATCTGACGCCCGTCCAGGCTGCTGCGGGGTCTGAGGTGACGGTCGAAATTGACGGGAAAAATTTCGCCCGCGGCGCCTATGTCTCGTCTTCAAACCCGGAGGTGCACGTCATTAAGACGCGGCGCGTCAGCGCTGCCCGGATCGATGCCCAACTGGCCATCGCCCCGAAGGCCCAGCCGGGCGCCGTGACTCTTTACGTGACCAGTCCTGAGGGCTCAGTAGCCCAGGCGACGCTTACAATTATTGGAGGAGCCGCGCCGGCGAGTCCGGTCCCGCAGGGTGGCGCGGCCAACGGGACCACCGCAACCACGGAGGAGGTCTCGGCGTCTCTAGCCGGCAGTCCGGAGGTCGCCTCGGTCGAGCCTTCCAGCGTAACGCCGGGCAGTCTGATCGGTCTCAGAATTAAGGGAAAGAATTTCGCGCCCGGAGCGAAGGTGAGTTTCTCGAATCCGGGCATACGCGTTCTTGAGACCACCGTGCAGAAATCCACCGAGCTCGCGGCGCGCATTCAGGTAGCTTCGGACGCCGCGACGGGAGCCGGCAGCCTGTTTGTGGTGAATCCCGATGACAGCGAAGTGGAGACCCCGTTCCAGGTGATCGAGGGCGCTCCAGTCGCGTCCGGCACAGCGCCTGAGCCTTCAGCCCCAGCCTCCGCGCGAAAGAAGACGGCCTCGCCGTCCGCGAGCCGCGACTCGGTCTCGCAGCAGTTCGAGGTGTACAGTCTAGGGAACGTCGCGAGCATTCTGGGGAGCGGCGACAAGCCCAAAGGGACTTTAGACGTCGGGCGCGGGACGCTCAAATACCTCGAGGCGGGCAAAGAAGTTTTTTCCGCTGCCGCGCCGGACATCAAAGAGATCGGTCTGAACACTATCCTGGGCATCAATACCGGGACCTTTCACATCATCCTCCACTCGGGCAAGACCTACAATTTCATCGCGGCCTCGCTTCGCCCTGAAGATGGCCAGTCCATCGTCGATGCGCTGCGCCAGGTCCTGCAGTAGGCAAACCCCAACTGCTCCTCAACCGCGAAGGACTTTTGTAAGGTATCGACTCGACCTTTTCGTGTCGGGTGTCGACCCGATTGTCGAGACAGTTGTTGGTGGAGTAAAAGATACCCTTTTGACTAGGAGACGCCGAGAAGTTCTTGAACGCGCAGAGGTAGCGGCTACTGAGGCGCGCCCAGAAGCAGGATGCCCATTGCTCTTCTTGTTTTTATAGTTTCAATTTACGACCCGTTTGATGATCGACCCGCCCTTCCCGCCGCAGGAACAGAGGTTTCGAACGTCCTGCCAAAGGAGCTTCCCGCGTCACTGCGGTCGATACGTGAAGAATCGGACCAGGAATCTCCGAGCGAGCACAATCTGCACGGTCCGACGAGCGAATAGCTGATTCCAATTAATCTCAAAGGAGGAAATTCATGAAAGCCAGAACGATACAGTCCGCGTTACGCGCCTCTCTGAACGTCGTTGTCCTCTTCATGCTACTGCTAGCCCTTGCGCCGACGTCGTGGGCCGGAAGTTGCGCCGGCCTCCCAACCGCAGCGCAGTTGAAAACCTTCCTCGGGCAGGCTGCTTCCGGCACCGGAATCAGCGCGTCGCTTGGTCCCGGAACCGGGGTCGGCGGGCTCTTTGGTGGTCAGCGCATGTGGGCTGCGGTGGTCGATCGCGACGGCGAAATCTGCGCCTTTGCTACGTCTACTTCCGATCCCACGCAAGTCTGGCCCGGCAGTCAGCAGATCGCCAAGGGCAAGGCTTACACCGCTAACGCCTTCAGCCTGGACGCATTGGCCCTTTCGACAGCTCGCCTGTACACCTTCGTTCAGCCGCGGCATTCGCTTTTCGGTCTGAACAATTCGAATCCTTTCAATCCAACGTTTCTATCGCCAACCTCCGGAAGCGGAGGCGGAACCAACCAGATCGCCGGTGGCATCATCACCTTTGGGGGCGGAGTGCCCCTTTACAGTCTTACTGGTTCCATCATTGGAGGCTTGGGAGTGAGCGGCGACACGGCCTGCACGGATCATGAAATCGCCAAGCGCGTGCGCGACCTCTCCGGGCACAATCCTCCCGGCGGTCCGCTGGTGGACGACATCACCTATTCCGCGCCAGATGGCCCGTCGGTGTTCACCCATCCTGTGTGCCTGAACACCCTCAGGAACGGCGTTCCCATCGGTAATGAGAACGTGGCTTCTGGGTACTGATCGATCTCGGTCCGTCGGACAGGGGCGGTTTGAGAAGCCGCCCCTAACCATCACGTCAGTCGTCCCCGTCGCTCAGGCGACGTACTGCTTTCCTTCGTTCCTGGCGACGAAGGCAAAGCGAAGGTGCCGAGGGTGAGCGGGGGCTTTTGGAATTCCTGCCGGTTCAAGGCTTCTGATTCAGGACTCGCCAGAGAGTTCCGGCGAAGATGTTGGCCTGCGCCTCCGCCGGCACCCCGCAAGCGTCGAGCATCTTGTGGTAGCGCTCGATTTCGCGGTCAAACTCTTCGATCTCACCGTTGAAGACGTCCGAGCCGAATACCAGCTTCTCAAAAGCGCTGGTGCCGGACTTCGGAGTGTGCGGGCTGACGACGCCCGACCACCAGAAGATGGACTTGAAGAAGGTGTAGTCGTCCTGCTTCTTGATCAGCGAAGAGCCCGACAGATCGAAGTAGAGGTTGGGATTCCAGCGCGCGATTTCCGCCGCCCAGGCGTAGTCGGGATTGCCGAGGTGGGCGCCGATGACGGTGAGCTTGGGGAAGCGGCGGGCGATGCCGTCAAGCGTAGTCGGCCGCATGCGGTCGACGCTGATGTCGGCGGCCACGCTCGGGTCGGGACGGTTCACAATGCCGGTGTGAAAGAGCACGATCATACCGTACTGTTCGGCCCGCTGGTAGATCGGCCAATAGCCGCGGTCGTCGTAGTTCTTGAGCGGCGAACTCATTTCGCCCAGGCCCCGGAATCCCGCCGCGTGAAACCGGTCGATGAGTTCGAGCGCCTGCGGGTCGTCGAGCTTGATGTCTCCGAAGCCGATCAGGCGGTCAGGGTGCTTGTCGATGAAGGGCCTCGCCTGGTCAAAAGCCTTGGGCGTGGTCAGCAGGAACGCGGCCCCGTCCACGGCGTAGAGCCTTGAGAGGAGCTTTTCGAGGAACCCCGGCTCGCCGTCGTAGTGCATGTGCACGTCGATTAGTTTCGGCGGATGCGCCTGGCCAAAAAGTCTCCAGCCGCTTAAGACGAAGAGACCGAGCAAAACGACCCTTTTCTGCACGGCGACCTCCCGATGTTTCGAAACCTGACCTTCCAAATGTCAGTAGGGAATTCCCGGTCCTTGGACCCGGCCGTCGTTCCCTTACCTCCGCAGGGGCCTGGCCGTGCTCCAAGGCTGGCTCGCGCCTCAACGATTGCCGCGAGAATGCCGCTACAACGCGTGCCCGCCGGAGACTTTGATAACCTGGCCCGTAAGCCATCCTGTCTGGGTTGAGGCGAGAAAAACGACCGCATGGGCAATGTCCTCCGGCGTGCCGAGCCGGCCCATGGGGATGGACGGCAGCACTTGCTGCTCAAGGTCCGGCTGAATCCAGCCTGTCTGCACGGGCCCTGGCGCGACTGTGTTTACGGTGATCCCGAACCTTCCGACCTCGATCGCGACGCTGCGAGTAAAGGCCTCGAGAGCGGCCTTGCTTGCGCCATAAGCGATTTGTGTAGCAAAAGCCTGCGCGGCATCGGTGCTGATGTTGATGATTCGACCCTCTTCGAGGTTGTGTTGTCGGAACCGACGCGTGAACTCGCTCATCAGGAGCACGGCGGCGCGGGTATTTACGCGGAAATGCCGGTCGATACTGGCTCCGCTGACAGACAGGATCGTGTCCGGCAGTTCGCAATGCGCCGCGTTGTTCACCAGCACGCTTACAGGTCCGAAGGCGTCCTCAGCGTGGGCGAAGATTTTGGGGATGGTGTCGAAATCCGCGAGGTCGCCGCTCACCCAACTCGCCTGCCCGCCTGCGCGTCGGATATCTTCGCCCACGCTCAGGGCTCCTGCTTCGCCTTTGAAGGCAAACTCGACGGCATACGGTTTGCCGGGGTCCGTCGGTGGCGCGTCGAGGTAGTGGATGACGACCAGCGCGCCGTGTCCGGCAAGCACCCTGGCGATGACCGCGCCGATGCCGGAGTTCGCGCCGGTGACAACCGCAACGCGGCCTTGAAGACCCGGATCAATCACGAGTTAGCGCTTCCATCGCGGTGCGGAATCCGTCGTTATCCCCCTAGACCGGCCAGGCTTCGAGCTCGGCGAGCAATTCAGTATCGAGTGGCCGGGCGGCTGCCTGCACCGCGTCTTCCAAGTGGCGAGCGTTGCGCGTCCCCACTAGGACCATCCCGACCTCCGGCCGACGCAGCACGAACTGGATGGCGATTTGGCTCAAGGGCGTTCCGACGCCGCGCTGCGCGAGCCTGCCGAGCAACGCCTGGGCCTTCTGGACGGCCGCGTCTCCGTCCGGAGCCTGGCGGATCTTGTCCGTCAGCTTGCCGCGCGCCAAGGGTTCGCGCGCGATGATGCCGACGCCTAGGCGCGCGGCGCGTGAAAGCGCGGAGTCCCCGCTCGGATCCTTCCCTTCGATCAACCGGCACAGGAGGCTGTAGGGCAACTGGAGGACGTCGTAGGCGTTCATCTCGAGCGCGGCGCGCGCACCGTCCACCTCGCATGACGCGCCCACCCACCGCGCCTTACCCTGCCGCTTCGCGCGCAGCATGCCTTCGAGCGCCTCTCCGCGTCGAATGATTTCCGCCTCGTCCGGGCCGCAGTGGATCTGGACCAGATCGAGGTAATCGGTCTGGAGGCGCTTGAGGCTTGTCTCGATAAACTGCAACGTACCCGCAGTCGAAAAGTCGTAGCGCGATTCGTAGCCGTCAAAATATTCGCCGCACTTGGAGGCCAGATACAACTCCTTGCGCCGATGCTTCAGCAGCCTGCCCAGGCGCTCTTCGCTCAGCATGTAGGCGGGTGCAGTGTCGATGAAGTTGATGCCGAGCTCGAGCAGCCGGTCGAGCAAGACCTCGACGTCGCGCTCCGAGGGAATGGCGAAATCGCCCTCGATGGGCAGTCCCCAGGGGCGGCCGATTTCGAGCGCGCCAAAGCCGATTTCCGAAACTTCGAGGTCAGTGCGGCCGAGTTTTCGGGTTTTCATGCGCGCCCACCCCGCGAGCGGAATCAGAAATGAATTGCACATTGTTGGGCAGAGAACGAGCGCATTGCAAGAGAAAAAGCGGTCGGCAAGCCGCTTGGACCGAAGAGCCCAGCCCTGACTGACCGGAGCGGCAACTTGAACAACAGCAAGGAATTAGCCCAAAAGGAGTCAAGCCGCTTTCGCTTCCCGGAGGGAAAATGTTAGACTGAAGGAGCAGGTGTCCTCAGAAGAGAGAGCTTTGAATGAAGCGCTACAGCGAGCACCGGTTCCCGGGAAAGCTGTTTGTCGTCGAGGGGATCGATGGGTCCGGGAAATCCACCCAGTTGATGCTCCTTCACCAGTGGCTGAAGGCCGAGGGTTACGGCGTGGTGTTCAGCGAGTGGAACTCCTCGCCCCTGGTCCGAGACATTACCAAGCGCGGCAAGAAAAAGCAGATGCTCTCACCTGCGACGTTCAGCCTGATCCACGCCACGGACTTCGCCGACCGCATGGAGCGCAACATTATCCCGTTGCTTAAGGCAGGCGCGGTCGTGCTCTGCGACCGCTACATTTACACGGCCTTCGCGCGGGACGTCGTGCGCGGGATGGACCCCAAGTGGGTGCGCGAGCTTTACAGCTACGCCGTCAAGCCCACCGTCATGTTTTACTTTCGAGTTCCCCTGGAAGTGGCGATGAAGCGGCTGATGAACGGCCGCAACGGCTTCAAGTACTACGAAGCCGGCATGGACCTCGAGCTCAGCGAGGACCCGGAGGAGAGCTTCCAGATGTTCCAGGGACGAATCATCGAGGAGTACGACAAGATGGTCCCGGAATTTGAGCTCACCGTCGTGGATGCCACCCTGCCCATTGAAGTGGAGCAGGCGCAGATGCGGCAAGTGGTAAAATCAAAGCTCGCGCAAGCGAAGCGATTGCGGGTGGCGCCATGAGAGAAGCTTACGGAGTGGTCCTGCCGGGGATGAACCTGGCTGACCTGACGGGCAAACTGATCGTGATCGAGGGGACCGACGGCGTCGGCCGCTCGACGCAGATTGACCTGCTGGTTCCCTGGCTGGAACAGCAAGGCCGGGCCGTGGTCGATACCGGCCTCAGCCGCTCTGCCCTGGCAGGAAAGGGGATCAAGCAGGCCAAGGAAGGGCATACGCTGGGCCCCTTGACCCTGAGCCTGTTCTACGCCACGGATTTTGCGGACCGGCTGGAGACCGAGATTGTTCCGGCGCTGCGCGCGGGTTTTGTCGTGTTGACGGACCGCTACATCTATTCGCTCATGGCGCGCGCCATGTTGCGCGGCATCGACACGGGCTGGCTCCGCAACGCCTACAGCTTCGCGCTGAAGCCCGATGTCGTCTTTTACCTGCGCATCGGCGTCGACGACCTCATTCCCCGCGTGGTGTTTTCGCGCGGGTTTGATTACTGGGAGTCCGGCATGGACCTTCACCCCAGCGAGGACATGTACGAGAGCTTCCGCAAGTACCAGACCGCGTTGCTGGCTCGCTTCGACGAGCTGGCTCAAGAGTACCGGTTCGAGGTTATCGACGCTTCGGCGGGCGTCGAGACGGTGTTCAGGCAGCTCCGCCAGGGCATCGCCGGTGTGCTAAGCGGGGAGCCGCGCGAGCCCTTGTTCGCTGTAGAGTCGCCCAAAGCACCGGCAGAAGAGCCGGGTGGAAGGAAAGTGGTGGAGATGCCTGTCGCCAGCAAAGGCGCGGTCGGGGCGACGGAGCCGAAGAAAGAGGAGAAAGTCGTCAGCTAGGTCCGGTCGTCAGCGGGGTCTCGGGCCGCGCGAGCAGCGGGCGACCGCGCCGAGAGCAGGTCGCCGACCCATTCTTTGAGGTAGCGGCTCTCCGCTGAGTCGAGCGTCATCCGAAAATACTTCTCCACGTAACGTTTCTTGGCTGTCCGATTCCTCAGGACCAGTTTCTCCACTCGTATCGCGATATCCAGGTGGTTGCGCAGGAATTTTGGGCGGGCGACCATTTCGAGCAGCATCTGCTCGAGCACTTCCAGGTCGTGCCAGTCTCCCAGGTGCTGCTGGAGCTTGCGGAGCCAGGTCAGGACCTCGGCGCTGCCGGCGACATCAAATTCGCGGATGACTTCGACAAGGTAGCGCACTCGCTTGGCCGCGATCCGCACTCCGTGGAGAGCGGACGTGTCCGCATCGCGACGCGATTTGCCTGCTTGCGCCTCGTAAGCCTGCCAGACCTTCCCGAGCGCCGCTCTGAAACGCCCATGAAACGATTCGGAGGCGCATTCTCGGGAGGACGGAAGCAGCTGGGACCGCGTGCCGTCCTCACCGTCTTCGGCCCGAGGGGCGCCGTTCCCCTCCAGGCGCTGCTTGAGGCTGACGTAGGCTACAGCCAGATTAAGTTTACCGAGCTTGCGCAGGGCTTTTCCGAAGGTTTCCGAGCGCCGCTCCGCGAGGTACTTCCCTATGGCTTCCCAGGTCTCGCGGCTCGATCGGCGCTTGCTCGCCAGTGACTTCTGGGCGCGCTTGAGTTGCGCGTCGCAGTTGCGCACCTCCGAGAGCGCGCGACGACAACTCTTAATTCTGCGACGTAGGCGGCGGATTTCCTTCGGAGGCGCCGGATAGAGCAGGTCGAGAAGTTGCTGCAGCCTGCGACTGGCCACCCGCATGTCGTGGACCGCATTTGGCTTGTTCCCCTTGAGGACCTTGGGCTCGAGTGAGACGAAACGGTTCATCTGCCCAAGCGCGAGCTTGCGCACTTTGGTCCAGTCGTG
>QHZK01000290.1 GCA_003224635.1 Acidobacteriota bacterium
CATATTCGGTCACCAGCCGTCCCTCATAATCGAATGACAGTTCCGCCCGCAGCCTGCCCCCCGCGCGCCAGGTTGAATCGCCGGAGCGGACTCGCAGGCAGGGCCGTGGCTGGACCTTCACCTTCTCATAGCTCAACTCCCCCGGCACGTCCAGCGGCGGCAAGCCAGGCGAGCAGAGCAGCGCCGCCAGCAGGGCGTCCTTGTCTTTTTCCGGCGCCTGGATGTGGCCAGCCTTGCGGAGATGAAACATCCATTCGAACGGTGTGCCTTCCGCGAGCGCCGCCACGCGGTCGCGCGTGAACACCAGGCCGCCTTGCGCCACCAGAACCGCTGTGGACACGTCCATGCGCTCCTCTCCGCGGTGCAGAACGCCGGACACCGTCCATCCTCCTTCGGGGCGCTGGCGCATCTCGAGCTTGAAGTGCCAAGCGCCGCCCTCGTCCCACGCAAGTGCGGTCAAGTCATCCGACTCCGCGTTTTCTCGCAAGTAGCACCGCCCGGTGTGCACTGCCCGAGGCACGATCGACCGGGCCAGAGGGTGCGTGACCAGGTAAGACGCAGGGACGTGGTAATAGCTGGGCGAAGAGCCATAGCCGTAATACTGCATGCCGCCACCCAAGGCCGAGAGAATTTCGCGGTCCTCCGGCAGGGGCAATTGCGCGACCTCGTCCAGCTTCAGAGCAAGGGGCTTGAGGCGCGACCAATTCCCGTCTGCCTTGCGGTCGCGGGATCCCAGCCTGAGGATGAGGCTGCCTGCGCTCAGACTGTCGGGAACGTCCACCACGTACACAATCTCTCGCTTGGCCGGCCACGCGTTGGCGGGCCGCGCAGTCTGCGAGCGCAACTCGGTAATGCCTGCGATCTGTTGCTTCCAGGCCGACGGCCGTGGCGCCGGCTTCGGGACCACCACGGGCGAACGCCGTCGAAACGGAGAACCTTCTGGGTCTTCGTCCTCGAAGCCCTCGAACCCGTCAACCGGATCGCGATCGCCACAGTCCAGGACTAAGCGGGCGGCCGAGGCGGCTTGGGAAAGGTAGCCGCGTGGTTCCGCGGCAAGAATCGTCGCCCAAAGATGCTTGCACGGGCCCTCGGATTCGAAATACACGCAGTCGCACCAGGCGGAGAGCACGCCACTTTTCCAATCCAGGCTTACTTCGTAAGTCTGCGAGCCCCGGACGCGGGTCTGCACGTGGGACATCGATCCACTCTGGATGCGCACCCGGCCCTGCCAGAAGTAGCTCTTGCCGCGGTTCCGCGCTGCGGAGCTGAAATCGCCAGCCAGTCTCGTTGACAGATTCATGGATGCCGGCTCACTCTACCTCAAAAAACCCGATGTCGTCTATTGCCAAGTACGCAACGTACCTAACCTTTCCGCGCCGCCGATCCTGCCTGGGTCTGGTTCGCCTAGCTCCGCTCACGGCCACCGAGCAGTGAGCGTGCGGTCCATTCTGGCCCGAATCGCAGGAGACTGCCGCATCGAGACCCGAGATGCAGACTGCGAGTCCCGGAGTTTCCCCGCGAAATCCCGTCTACAGGCGGACTTGCTTTGCTCCACGGAGGATGTCGGTTCTGCGAATTTGTCCTACAAGCGGCCTGCCCTGAAAAGCCGTCAAAGCATCAGGGGAAAAACGGAGCCGCGAAATCAGGTATGTACCTGTCTTGTCAGGGCCGCTGGCTCGAACTAATGTCGTACGCGTGTAGGGTTGCAAGAGGAGAGTCGCCCGTGCCGAGCGAGACTGAGCGATTCAAGGTGGAGCGTGGGGGACCCTCTGACAAAGGAAATCCTCTCCCAAGATAGCAGACCGAAACGGCCTGCATCCTCGCAACTTCGTCTCGTCGGTACGCAATTCCCTTTCGTACGACCTGAGTCCAGGAACGCTGCCTTGAGTTGCGGTCTCAGTCAACTCGTAATACCTCAGTTCGGCAGGCAAACCTGAACCCGGCGCGAGAGGGTACGCGTGGAGGATGGCCATGAGGTTGCGCTACCTTGTTGCACCGTTTCCGGGAGTACTTCTTCCCGGCGTTGTGGTTGGAATCGTGGTGTGGACCCTACAGGGCGGCGCAAGCCGTCAATATAGCGTGGGGCAGGCACTCCGAGGATGGGGACTGCCTGCGCTGACGAAGGAGCCCAAGCCCGACACCGGGTCGCCAGCCAAGCCCAATTCGGAGGTGAAAGCCAACAAGTTGGCGGAGGCCTACGGAACCTTGCCGCTCAGCTTTGAGGCGAATCGCGGCCAGGCTGACCGGAACGTGAAGTTTCTTTGCCGCGGCCACGGTGGTACGTGGTTCTTGACCCCCACCGAGGCGGTGCTGTCGTTGTCGGATGCCGTCGCGGAACACGGAGCACGAAATCGGGAGCAGGATCCTGCTGTCCACGCGGGTCGATCAGCTGGAAGGCAGGCTGCGACTGTGGTGCGCATGAGGTTGATGGGCGCCAATCCGGCGCCGGAAGTCTCGGGCGTCGACCGGCTGCCGGGCGACGCCAACTACCTCATCGGAAGCGACCCCGAGCAGTGGCACACCCGGGTTCCCACCTTCGCCAAGGTGCAGTACAAGAACGTCTATCCTGGCATTAACCTGGTTTATTACGGCAACCAACAGCAATTGGAGTACGACTTTGTGGTGGCGCCGGGAGCCGACCCCAAGGCCATTCGGTTGGCCATTGAAACTGGAAACTCGGAACTCGAAAATCGAAACTCGAAACTGGGAGCTGGCCAATCCGAAATCCAAAATCGAAAATCCAAGATCCGCGTGGACGCGAGCGGCGATTTGGTGCTTCAGGCCGGGAGAAGGGAGATCCGGTTCCGCAAGCCCCGCATCCACCAGGAAGCAGGAGGCGAGAAGCAAGACGTCTCCGGCGGGTATGTGCTTCAAGGCCCACGTCAGGTTGGCTTTGAAGTAGGCTCCTATGACGCAAGCCGCCCATTGACGATCGATCCGGTCTTGAGCTATTCGACCTATCTGGGCGGTCTGCACTTCGACCAAGCCAACGGCATCGCGGTGGACGCGCTTGGCAACGCTTACGTGGCCGGGTTCACGTCCTCAGCTAATTTTCCGACCACCGCAGGGGCCTTCGATACCACGTACGGAACTGGTTTCGATGCCTTCGTCACCAAGTTCAGCCTCACAGGTTCCCTTGTCTATTCTACGTACCTGGGAGGCACCTCCACTGATCAAGCGCTGGCAGTCGCGGTCGATACGTTGGGCGATGCATACGTAACCGGTCAGACATTTTCAAGCAACTTCCCCACTACCGCAGGAGCCTTTAAGACGACTTACGGCGGCAGAGGCGACGCCTTCGTCTCCAGGCTGAACGCTAGCGGTTCCTCGCTCGTTTACTCCAGTTACCTCGGCGGCAGCGGGCTCGACGAGGCGCGCGGCATCGCCGTCGACCTCGCAAGCAACGCCTACGTAACTGGGAAGACCTTTTCGACGAATTTTCCCATCTCGGGCGCCCTTCAAGCGAGTAATAAAGGCAACGAGGACGCCTTTGTGACGCAGTTGAATGCGAGCGGCTCCCTTGTTTTCTCCACGTACCTGGGGGGTAGTGGTTTCGATCGCGCTAACGGAATTGCGGTCGACTTACTGGGCAACGTCCATGTGACCGGATACACGAATTCCTCTGACTTCCCGGTCTCGAGCGCTTTCCAAGGCGCATGCAGGAGCTGCCCCAAATTCAACGATGCCTTCGTAGCGGAGATAGGCCCCCATGGGTCGGCGTTCGTCTACTCGACTTACCTCGGCGAGTATCGCGGTAGACCCCCTGGGCAATACCTATGTGACGGGATTCTCGTACTCGACCGACTTCCCTACGACCTCAGGCGCCTTCCAGCGGTCCTTGCTCGGTGGGAGCAGCGCCTTCGTGACCAAGATAAGTCCTAACGGATCCTCGTTTGCGTACTCCACCTACCTGGGCAGCGACAAGACCACTTACGGCCAAGGCATAGCCGTACTGGGCGGCATCGCGTATGTTACGGGGGTGACCACCGCCGACCATTTCCCCTTGGCGAACCCCATGCAATCCACCCGGGCTGGACTTCCCGATGCCTTCTTGACGGAACTCAATGCCACGGGGGTGTCGCTCCTTTTCTCCACGTTTTTCGGCTCGTACGCCGGGGGTACTAGCTATGACGAAGCCAATGCCGTCGCCGTGGATGCCTTAGGCAACGCCTACATTACGGGCGAAACCCGGTCAACCACCTTCCCAGTGTTCAACGCCTTCCAGTCGACCTACGCAGGAGGCGATGCCGACGCTTTCATTACCAAGATCGCCTTCCCGACGGGCATTCTTGGCTTGTCCCCTTTGTAAGTAGGTTCTCGACGTAGTTGCTGGCATCTTGCCGGCTGCCGTTCGCTGACCGAGAAATTTAGAGACAGGAAGGTGAGCTATGAAGACATGGAGAATGTTAAGGAGCGGGTTGTGGCTCGCGCCAGCCTTGGCCCTCGTCGTAGGCGTTGTATGCTGGCCGGGCAGTGAATCGACGGCGCAGACCACCGACGTGGTCCTGATCGGGGCGGGCGACATCGCCGACGGCTTCAGCTTCAACCTGTCCAACGCCTTCGCGACGGCGGCGTTGCTCGACGCCTATCCGACAGCTACGGTGTTCGCCAACGGCGACCTGGCCTACGAAAACGGATCAGACGGCGACTTCGCAAAGACGTACAACGCAACCTGGGGACGCGCCAAGGCGCGCACCATCCCCGTGGTCGGTAACCACGAATACGATATCTTGTTTGCGGCGGGTTACTACAGCTACTGGGGGCCGACCGCAGGCAATTTTGGCAGCGGCTACTACAGCCTCAACCTCGGCGCCTGGCACATCGTCGTTCTCAACAGTAATTGTAGCATGGTCGGCTGCGGAGCGGGCGGCGCCCAGGAGACGTGGCTGCGCAACGATCTCGCAACTCACACGCAAGCCTGCACGCTGGCCCTCTGGCACGAGCCCCTCTACACGTCTTCCACGGTGATCACTCGGAACACGGCTGTACAACCGTTGTGGCAAGACCTCTATAACGCCAACGCCGATCTCATCGTGAACAGCCATGCCCACAACTACGAACGGTTTGCGCCGCAGGACGCGAGCGGTAACCTGGACTTGGCGAAGGGCATCATCGAGATCATCGCCGGCACGGGCGGGGACAACCTCTTCCCTTTCAGTGCTGCCAAGGCCCCAAACAGCGTGATCGGCAATGACTCCAATTTCGGCGTGCTCAAGCTGACTCTGCACCCGACGAGTTTCTACTGGCAGTTCATTCCCATCGCGGGGCAGACGTTCACCGATTCGGGAACACAAGCCTGCCACTAAGCACGGTGAGCGAAGGTGTGGCGGGCTCGTGAGTTCGGCGTCGTCCGGCCAAGGGATTGCCCGGGTCCCTCCAGAACGGTCGGAGTCGGCGTCGTCAGACTGACGTTCGAGTGGTTGCGGGTGCAGGCTGGTACTCGGGCGACCGCTCGACCCGGTTGTGGAGTCGGATTTGGTCCTCAGGGGAGGGGGACAAACATGCGGAGAAAAGCCTTTCTGACATTGACAACACTCGTTCTTGTGCAGCTGTTCACGGCTACGATAGCCTGGGCTACCGATTACTATGTGTCGAGAACCGGAAGCGACGTGGCCGGGGACGGCTCTCGGGAAAGGCCGTGGTTCACCGTCACCCATGCGGATCGATCGAAGAAACTGCAACCGGGGGATACGATTCACGTCGCTCCCGGGACGTACACGGGGCCTTGGCGCACGTGGAGCACGAGCGGATCAGCAGCAGCGCCGATTACCTACATCTCGAACCAGAAATGGGGCGCGGTGCTCAAGGGCGAGTCGGGCTCGGTGTGGTCGAACAAGGCGGATTACATCCGGATAATCGGTTTCCAAATCGTGGGCAACGCCACCGGACATTCGTTGAACGGGATCTACACACAGGGCTCGCACACCGTGATCCAGGGCAACTGGGTCCACGGAGTGCTAAACGGTCCTTACAGCACGACTACGTGCAACACCGTCGGAGGCGCCGGGATCCACCTGGACGGACCCTACGCGCAGGTTATCGGCAACTACGTCGACAATAACGGCCCGCACGACGCCTCCGGCAATCCGGCGTATTGCAACTACGTCCACGGCATTTACTTCCTACAGCCCGGGGGTGTGGCTGCCAACAACATATCGTTCAACAACTCAGGCTGGGGAATCCAGATGTGGCACTTCGCTTCGAACGAGGTCATCAACAACAACACGATCTTCAATAACGGCGTCGGCTGCATCGTCGTCGGCGCCAGCGGAGGCGCTACGAACGACCACACGGTGGTTGACAACAACATCTGCTACAAAACCCACCGAGGTATCGGAGAACGAGGCACGTACGGGCCAGGCCAGTACGCGACGGGTACGCACAACATCTACAGCAACAACCTCCTGTACCAGAATTCGACGTACGAAATCTCGCTGCAAACCGGAACGGCAAGCGATACGGTCAGTGCTGACCCGCAGTTCGTAAAGTACACGGGCGACTCCTCGGGCGACTACCACCTCTCGTCCAGTAGCCCGGCCATTGACGCAGGGCTGCCAAGCGATACTATTCCGGGCAGCCGTACAGTCGGCTTCATAACTCGCGACTTCCACGGCGTGGCCAGGCCGCAAGGCTGCTGCTTCGACCTCGGAGCGGACGAGTACGTTTTCTAGGGGGCAGGGCGACTCGTTAGTGGACGCTGCCGGCATGCTGCGGCGCGAGGGCCTGCGCCAAAATCATGCTGGCGTTGAACGTCAGGTGAAGGATGACGCTCGGAGTGAGCGAGCCGGTGATCCCGCGGGCGAGCGACAGCACCACTGACACCACCAGGATCAGGAACGCGTGGTTCCACGCGCGCCAGTACTCCGGAACGTGAAGGGCCGCAAACAGCAACGCCGTCCCCGCGATTGCGAACCGGAGTCCCACCAGCCGCTCAAAAAAGGAAAACAGTACGCCGCGGAAGATCAGTTCTTCCACGAAGGGCGCTACGGCCACGGCAAAGACCGCCAGCCCGTAGGCCGCTCCCGGGGAGCTGAACAATCGCTCGAGGGGGAAGTCCTCCCGATCGGGCAGTAGCGGCGGCGCGTGTGCAATCAATACACCCAGCAGGACGCCGCCCAGCACGTATGCGATCGCCTCGCGAGTCGTGGGCCGCCGCCACTTGAGGCCGGCCCAGAATGAAAGCCGGTAGCTGAAAACCACGAGACTATAGATGTAGCCGACCACGAGCACGTAGGAGACGGATTGGATGGAAACCAGAAAGAAGGGGTTGGTCGTCAGGTCTTCGGCGCGGAGCCGCCAGCCCATGAAGGGTCTCAGCGTCGCATAAACCGCAACCGCCAACACGGGAAAAACTATCGCGGCGAAGAGAAAGAAAGCGACAAAGATTCCGAGGTCCCGCGATCCCCACGGGGACGGCGCTGGCCGCGCCGGTCGTTCCCCTGGTGCGCCCCTAGGCGGGCCGCTGACCGCCTCCTGCTTTTCGTGATACTCGTCACTTGTCACTCGTCACTGCCTCTTGAGCGCCGCGGCCAGCAATGGAATCATCAACTCGTGGTGTCCGGTCAGGGCGTAGCCGTGGCTCGTGCCGCGTCCCGACTTGCGCGCACCAGAGGTTCCGGTCGGCCGCGCGAGCACGTTCTGGGTGGGGCGATAATGCTGGAGGAAATCCATGTTCACGGTGGTGATGCCGCGTGGCCGCCGGCCAAGGTTGGCGGCCAGGCTCACGCACTTGAGAAACACTTCCGGCAGGATTACCGCCGAGCCCACGTTCAAATAAACGCCGCCGCCGCGGAGGTCCTTGACCAAGGCCGCGAGCAGCAGAAAATCGCGGTGGCTGGCGGCGCCGAGCGACCGAGCGTCGATGGCGGGATGGTTGTGCGTGATGTCGGCGCCGATGGCTACGTGGACCGTCACCGGGACTCGCGCGTGGTACGCGGCCGCGAGCAAGCTGTACCGGCGGAAGCGAACGCGCGGATAACCCGCGAGAAAACGCCCCACAGCCTCCCCGACGCCGAGTCCCAGGTCGTCGCCCAGCGCGATGGCTTCATTGATATAGCGGCCGGTTTCCTCGGCCATGCCGAAGCGTCCTGCACCCAGCGCCTCGGGGACTTCCTCAGAAGTGGCGCCGGCCAGCGCGACCTCGAAATCGTGGATCAGCGCCGCGCCGTTCATCGCCACGGCGGTCACGTACCTGCGCGCTAGCAGGTCGATCAGCACCGGGGCCAGCCCGCACTTGATGACGTGCCCGCCGAGCCCCCAGATGATCGGCTTGCGCCGGGCTCGGGCGCGTTCGAGCGCGGCGACCACCGCGCGGAAGCTCTCGCCGGCCAGGATGCGGGGCAGGGAATTCGTCCAGGCGCGCACCGAGGCGCCGGCGGGCGGCACTCGGGCGAAGTCCGAAACCGACACTTTGCTCGGGCGCGAGCGGAGGGGATAGGTCTTGACGCGGTCGAGCTTGAGGGGGCGAGTGCGATAGATGCTCATCGGTTCCCGCGCGAGCTGGCAAGAAACCCGACGCGCCGTCTGGGTGGTGTGGCAGGCGCTTCAATCAGCTTGCGGATTGCGTCGAATATCGCCTTAATTTGCGCATCATGTCCCTCGTACTTCCGCTCCAAAGTCCCAAGCTTTTCGGCCAAGTTCTTGTGCGTCGCAACTATCTCGCGGAGCTTCACGAACGCGCGCATAATAGCGATGTTTACGATTGCCGCCCGCTCACCTTTGAGCACGCTGGAGAGCATCGCGACTCCCTGCTCGGTGAAGGCGTAAGGAAGGTACCCGCCCAAACTGCGCCTTGAAGGTATCACATTTTGTGATACCAAAGCCTCTGCTTCTTGGCGCGAAAGCCTGAACATGAAGTCCGCAGGAAATCGTTGGAGGTTTCTCTTTACCTGTTGCCTGAGCGCAATAGGCTTCACACCGTAGAGTTGGGCCAAATCGCGGTCTAGCATGACCTTGTTTCCGCGCATCAGATAGATCCGCCGTTCGATGCCATAGGCGACCGCTTGAGGATCTGATCTCCGCTTGTTCATTCAGAATACGCGCTCATGAGAGGTAAAAGGGGACGGCTGTAGATAGATCAGGGCTGCCGATTCGCTCGCCTGCTCCCTCTGGCTCGCGATTTCGGCTGGCCTGGTTCCGCCTGGATACCTCGCGCCAGCTCGCGGAGCGCTCTGATGGTCTGCATGTCGAGCTTGAACTTCACCGTTCCAATTTCGCCTCTGACGCTCTTGGCCTTGCTGAGCCGGACCAGCATCTGGGCGGGAACATAAGTGGTCAGGGTCTCCTCGACGTAAAGCGTATCACCGCTTTTGGACGCGGGTTTGCCCTCCCACACGGGCGCGGGAACTTCGATGCGCCTGCCGTCGGCGGAAAGCTTGAGCGGCAGGTCCTGATAGGTCCAGGCGGTGGAGCGCGCGCGCAGCACCAGCATCACATCTGCCGCGTCATCTCCGGCGCCGAGCGGTTTGGGCACACAAGATGTTAGATTGCCGCTGCAAACGTAGGCCGCTCGGAAATCAAGTTGGCCGGCATCGTTGCCGCCCGAAACTTTCACCGGCGTGAACTCGGTGCCTACCGTGGTCTCGGCCACGAACTGGTCGTAAGTGGTTTCGAGTTTCGGATCGGCTGCGGTCTTCCGAGGCTGTTGTCCTGGCCCGCACACGACAGTCAGCGCGATCAATACCAGAGTATAGAATCCGATTCTTCCGGTTCGCACTTGATTCCTCTCTTTGTGTAAGGTGCGGCCACAGCCCAATGAGCGCTACAAATAGAGTGACCAGTCAAACCCCTCACCCGGCGCTGCGCGCCACCCTCTCCCGCAAGGGGAGAGGGCATGAATCGAGGCTTTCTCTCCCCTCTCCCCTCGCGGGAGAGGGGAAGGGGGTGAGGGGCGGCTGTCACTCAATTCTGCAGAACCCAGTAGGGGCCGTTTCAGGGTCTTATTTCAATTGGCGTTCCGTTCGGGACGGCGCGCCAGATTTCTTCGATCTCGGCGTTCGTAACCGCGATACACCCGTCGGTCCAATCCCACTTCGTGTGCAATGCCCCCATCCAACCCCAGCCGCTCGGCAGACCATGAATCATAATGTCGCCACCGGGTGACACTCCAAGTTTTCGCGCGTTTTGCACGTCTGCGACGCTAGGATAAGAGATGTGCAGGGCAAGATGAAACCTACTCTTGGCATTTCTGCGATCGATCACATAGTGACCCTCCGGCGTCTTTCCGTCTCCCTCGCGCATCTTCGGGCCCTTGGGCTGCTTTCCTAGCGCAACGTGGTATGTCTTTAGTACATTTTCTTTGCTCATCAGCACCAAGACTCGCTGGCCCTTCGCAACTACCACTTTATCCGCCTGGAGTGATGACGGTGAGGCCGCGTGCGACGCGCATCCACACAGCCATACGCTAGTAAGGATACAGACGCCAGCCTTATTTAACTCTTCCTTCATCTTCTCTGAACAGACGTTCAGCCTCCTTGCGCTTTCTTTGCGTCTTTGCGCCTTTGCGAGAAACGTTCTTGGCTTCATTCACAGCCGATTGACGACCCTCGAGATTCCGTCCTTGATTAACTCCGTATCAAAGTTGATTAGCAGGCCCAGCTTCTAGCCCAGGGCCCAGGGTTGTGTGGACGCGGTATGCGACGTCCACGATCTGTGTAGCAATCTCATTCTCGGTCATGCAGAGACAGACTCAAACAAACACTTTCACGCAAAGGCGCAAAGAGGCAAAGGCGCAAAGGAAAAGACCAAGCCCTACGTGACCCTCCCATTCGCCAAGACCGTGGCGAGCGCCTGCCCCGTGAACGACTTCGTCGAGCGCGCCACCTCTTCGGGCGTCCCCTCGGCCACGATGCGGCCTCCGGCGTCGCCGCCTTCGGGCCCGAGGTCGATGATCCAGTCCGCCTGCTTCACCACGTCGAGATTATGCTCGATGATGATGATGGTGTTGCCCAGGTCTGTCAAGCGATTGAGCACCTGGAGGAGCTGCTTGACGTCGTCAAAGTGCAGGCCGGTGGTGGGCTCGTCGAGAATGTAGAGCGTGCGGCCGGTCTGGCGGCGGCTCAGTTCCCGCGCCAGCTTGATGCGCTGCGCCTCGCCGCCCGAGAGTGTGGTGGCCGGCTGGCCCAGGTGAATGTAACCCAGGCCCACGTCCGCCAGCGTCCGTAGCTTCTGCCTGATCGCAGGGATGTTTTCGAGCCGCGGCAGGGCGTCCTGCACAGTCATGTCGAGCAGGTCGGCGATGCTCGCGCCTTTGTACTTGACGGCCAGGGTCTCCGAATTGTAGCGGCGCCCGCGGCACACCTCGCAGGTGACGAAAACGTCGGGCAGGAAGTTCATCTCGATGCGCCGCTGCCCCTCGCCCCGGCAGGCCTCGCAGCGTCCGCCCTTGACGTTGAAGCTGAATCGGCCAGGCCGGTAGCCTCGCTCACGCGATTCCGTCAGCATGGCGTAGAGCTCGCGGATGGGCGTGAAGACGCCGGTGTAAGTGGCGGGATTGGAGCGCGGCGTGCGGCCGATGGGCGACTGGTCGATGACGATGACCTTGTCGATGTGCTCCGTCCCCTCGATGGCGCGGTGCTCGCCCGGCTCGTCGATGGCGCGATAGAGCCTTTTCGCCAGAGCGCGGTAGAGGATGTCGCTCACCAGAGTGGATTTCCCCGAACCCGAGACGCCGGTCACGACCGTCAAGACGCCCAGCGGGAATTGGGCGTCCACGTTCTTCAGGTTGTGGGCGCGCGCGCCCAGGACGGCGAGGAACTTTCCGTTGGGCGCGCGGCGCGCCGGCGGCACGGCGATCGACAGGCGTCCGGCGAGGTACTGGCCGGTCAGCGACTGGTCCGTCTCCGCCACCTTCTGTGGCGTCCCCGAGGCTGCGAGGTACCCGCCGTGGCGGCCGGCGCCCGGGCCGAGGTCCACCACGTAGTTGGCGCGCCGGATGGTTTCCTCGTCGTGCTCGACCACGAGCACCGTGTTGCCGAGGTCGCGCAAGCGCTCGAGCGTCCCGAGCAGGCGCTGGTTGTCGCGCGGGTGCAGGCCGATCGAGGGCTCGTCGAGCACGTAGAGCACGCCGCGCAGCTTCGAGCCGATCTGCGTGGCCAGCCGAACGCGTTGGCTTTCGCCGCTCGAGAGCGTGGCGGCGGAGCGGTCGAGGCTCAGATAACCCAGGCCGACGCCGCGCAGAAACTCCAGCCGCTCACCGATCTCGTTGACGATGCGACGGGCGAGAATCTCTTCGCGCGGGCTGAGCCTGATCTTGCGCACCGCTTCGAGCTCGTCCGTCACCGGCCGGGCCGTGAAGTCGGCGATGGAGAGCCCTGCCACCGTGACGGCCAGGCTCTCGGGACGCAGGCGCTTGCCCTGGCACTTCCCGCACGGCGCGGGCGACATATACTGCTCGAACCATTCGCGGTAGCTTTCCGAGGTCGTCTCGCCATACCAGCGGTCGAGCAGTGGGATCACTCCGGGAAAGACCGACTGGGCGCGGGGGTTTTCGGGATTTCGGCCCGCCAGAATCAGGTTCTGAATCTGGCGAGGAAACTGGTTGAACGGCGTCTTCAGGTCGAAGTGATATTGCTCGGCGGCGCGCAGCAGGCCTCGACGCAGGACCGCAGCGCCTGCGCCGGGGCCGAGTCCGCCCTGCAGCAGCGGGCGCGACCAGTCCACAATGACTTTTCCTGGGTCGAAGGCGTAGCGGCTGCCCAGCCCGCGACACGCCTCGCACGCGCCGTAAACGCTGTTGAACGAGAACGACCGGGGTTCGAGCGCCGGAATATTGATGCTGCACCCGACGCAGGCCCACTCCTGGGAGTAGAGGTGTTCCTTCCCGTTGACCACCGCCACCTGGACAATTCCGCTCGCGAGCTTCATCGCCGTCTCGATCGACGAACTCAGGCGGCTTTCGATTCCGGGCTTCACCAGTAACCGGTCGACGACCACCTCAATAGTGTGGTTGCGCCGCCGGTCGAGAAGAATCTCCTCGTCGAGCTGCCGCAGTTGACCGTCCACGCGGGCGCGAACGAAGCCCTGGGCCGCCAGAGTTTCAAAGAGCTTCTTGAATTCGCCCTTGCGGCCGCGCACTACGGGGGCGAGGATCATGATGCGGTCGGTTCGGGATTCGGGGTCTGGGGTCCGGGGCTCGGGGCGGCGAGTTCGGAGTTCGGAGTTCGGAGTCACAAGTTCGGAATTCCCTGAATCCTGAATCCTGATTCCTGAATCCTGTTTCGACAGCGCCATGATCGACGCCACAATCTGCTCAGTGGTCTGGCGCGAGATGGCGCGTCCGCAGCGATGGCAGTGGGGGACACCGATAGAAGCGTAGAGCAGGCGGAGGTAGTCGTAAATTTCGGTGATCGTGCCGACGGTCGAGCGCGGGCTGCGGCTGGTGGTCTTCTGCTCGATGGAAATGGCGGGGCTCAGGCCCTCGACCGAGTCCACGTCCGGCCGCTCCATCTGGTCGAGGAACTGGCGGGCGTAGGCGGAGAGCGTCTGAACGTAGCGGCGCTGCCCCTCGGCATAGATGATATCGAAGGCGAGGCTGGACTTGCCGGAGCCGCTGAGCCCCGTCACCACGGTCAGGGTGTGGCGCGGAATTTCGACGTCAATGTTCTTCAGGTTGTGCTGGCGCGCGCCGCGAACCGTAATCCGTTCGATCACTTGGAACTTCCTTCGATGCCGGACCCTGCGTTTATCCGGGCCACACGGCGGACGATCCTGCCGTCTGTCGACGGCAGGCCGTGGCTCCCCCACTCGCCCGAAGTGCGTGACACGCCCCCTATCGGTCAAGGCGAAGAATTTTGACACTAGCCGAATCTTTCATGCTAGATGAGCGGGCGAATGTGAGTCAAGAGCAGAACAGCGGAGCAGAGAGCTCCAAAGCGTAACATAGCACCCGAGCAATTGACCGCCGTGCGGGTTTGCTGTTAAATTTCTCTTTAGTCGCATTTCTCTGATCTGGCTTGTCTCTGTTTGATAAAAGCTCAGTAGTTCGGCAGTAAGTCAGTTTGTCAGTTCGCCAGTCAAACCAGTCAAAGAACTGAAATACTGACGAACTGAAGTACTAAGGGGAGGGGCGGGAATGTCAACTGATTCGCGGGGGACCATCGGGATCCTTACCGGCGGCGGCGACTGTCCCGGATTGAATGCCGTGATTCGCGCCGTGGTGCGTCGTGCGGACATGCTGGGCTATCGGGTTATAGGCATCAAGAATGGATGGCTGGGGCTCGTCAAAGATATGACGGAGCCTCTTTCCCTCCTTTCGGTTTCCGGCATTCTCCC
>QHZK01000291.1 GCA_003224635.1 Acidobacteriota bacterium
TCTTTTGGCCCATGTCACCAAGCAGCTCGGCGACGCTCAGAAGTCCACGGAGTTGCTCGAGCGTCTCGTCAAGCTCACCCCGGACGATGCCGACGCGCAGTCCCTGCTCGGCCAGAACCTGCTGCGGCTCGGCAATACGGACGAAGCCATCGAGCACCTCCGCCTCGCCGTCCGGGCGAACCCCAAAAGCTCCGAGGCCCTTTACAGTCTGGCGCAGACCCTCGCCAAAGCCGGAAAGCCGGAGGCCAAGGAATACGCGGCCCGCTTCAACGATCTCGAACAGGAGCGCCAGCTTACGGACCGCGTCCAGCAGCTCGGCAATTTCGGTCTTGAAGCAGCGGACGCGCGCAACTGGCCCCAGGCGATCGAAGACCTGAACGAGGCCCTCGAGATTTGCGGCGATTGCCGGTTCAGCGCCGACCTCCACCGCAACCTCGGCTTGATTTACTGCCGCAAGGGCGAGGTCGAGAATGGGAAACGCGAACTGGAGGTGGCGCTGAAGCTGCGGCCAGATGATTCGGACGCTCGCCAGGCTCTGGATGTGCTAGCCTCACTTCCGGTCAAACCCGTGACGGCAAGGTGACGCGCGCAGGCCGCGAGCCTCAGAGTAGAGCGTCGATTCTTGGCGGAGCCGCCCATCCAAACGAGACCAATCGGATCATGGAGGACAGATGAAACCTAGCCGCGGGATGTCAAGACGAGAGTCGTTGCAGTGGCTCGGAGTGGGCGCCACGACCGTGGCGGCCGGAAATCTGACGAGTTGCCAGCCGCAGACGGAACAACCGAAATCCGCAAGCGCCCCGGTGGAACCGCACGAGAGTCCCCAGGTCATCGCCGAGCGCGAGCGGCGCATGAAATGGTGGCACGCCGCCAAGTTTGGCATGTTCATTCACTGGGGCCTTTACAGCGTCTATGGCCACCACGAATGGGCGATGGAGGAAGAAGGCATTCCAGTCGCCGAATACGAGCAACTGGCCAAGCAGTTCAAGCCGCAGCCCCGCGCCGCCCGCGCCTGGGCGAAGCTCGCCCGACAGGCGGGCCAGAAGTACATGGTCATGACGACCAAGCACCACGAGGGTTTCTGCAACTTCGATACGAAGCTCACCAACTACTGCGCGCCGAAACAGGGCCCGGGCCGCGACCTGGTGGCGGAGTACGTCGAGGCGGCTCGCGCTGAGGGCCGGCGCGTGGGGTTCTATTATTCGCTGATGGACTGGCATCATCCCGACGGCGCGAGGTGCGCCACGGACGAGGCGGCGCGTCAGCGCTTCGTCGAATACACGCACGGCCTGGTGCGCGAGCTGATGACGAACTACGGCAAGATTGACATTCTGTGGTACGACGTGGATTGGCCGCTCGACGCCAAGGGTTGGGAATCCGAGAAGATGAACGGGATGGTCTTCAAGCTCCAGCCCGACATCATCGTCAACAACCGGAACGGACTACCCGGTGACTTTTCGACCCCTGAGCAGGAAATCCGCGCCACGAAAGCGGGTCGCGCCTGGGAAAGCTGCATGACGATGAACGACAGTTGGGGCTACCAGCGGGCGGATGACAACTGGAAGAGCGCGAAGACCCTCGTCCGCAATGTGGTCGAGTGCGCGCAGGGCGGAGGGAATTACCTGCTCAATATCGGTCCCAAGGGAGACGGGTCCATTCCCGTCGAGTCCGTCCAGAGACTGACGGAGGTCGGCCGCTGGATGGACAAGCACGGGACGACAATCTACGAGACAGAGCGTTCGCAAGTGGACAACTCCGTGATGGCGGGGTTCACACGCAAGGGAAACACACTCTACGTCCAGGTGTACAACTGGCCGGGCAGCACGGTCGCGGTGGGCGGCCTCAGGACCAAGGTGAGCTCGGCCAAGCTGTTCACGACCGGCCGGAAGGTGGATGTGAAGCAGGAGGACTTACGCGTGCAGTTCACGGGCCTGCCGGAGAAGGCCCCGGAAGAGCCTGTCACGACCATCGAGGTGGAATCCGACGGCGAGCCCGCTCAGGATACGGAATCGGTCCGGAAGGAACGGCCGCGCCGAGGTGTCGGGATCTAATTATTAGAAGGGGGCGATCGTCGTCATGGGCGCTGCGTGAGGGTCTAAGCAGCCTTTGAGGAGGAATTATGCCTTCCCTGCTGTGGCCGGCGAGCAGACGTTTCTCGCTGTTACTCTCGATTATCTTGCTCGCGGCTTCGAGTTGCTTTCCTCAGACAGGCGCGGACCGGCCCATCCGCGCAGGAATCATCGGCCTCGATACATCCCACGTCATCGAATTCACCCGTATCTTTAACGATCCCTCCGATCCGGAGCACGTGGCAGGCGTCAGGGTCGTCGCCGGCTTCAAGGGAGGGCGCTCGGATGTCGAAGCCAGCCGCACTCGCGTCGATAGATTCACGGCAGAATTGAGGGACAAGTGGGGCATCGAGCTTGTTGACGACATTCCGACGCTGTGCCGGAAGGCCGATGTGATTTTGCTCGAAAGCGTCGACGGCCGCGCGCATTTGGAACAGGTGAAGCCCGTCCTGGCGGCGAAAAAGCCGGTCTTCATCGATAAGCCGCTGGCAGCGAGTTACAGGGATGCCAAGGAAATCGCCCGGCTTGCCGAAGAGGCCGGGGTTCCCTGGTTCAGCGCTTCCTCCCTGCGCTTTTGGGAGGAAACCAGGCGGTTGAAGAGTCCTGCGGGTGTGGGGCGGGTTCTTGGCTACAGCGTATACGGCCCGTCCCCTACTGAACCGCATCATCCCGATTTGATGTGGTATGGCATTCACGCGGTCGAAATGCTTTACGCCCTCATGGGCCCAGGATGTGAGTCGGTGAGCCGGGCCAGTACGGAGGGCGAGGACGTGGTCGTCGGAAAGTGGAAGGACGGTCGCCAAGGGGTTATGCGAGGGTTCCGCAACGGACTGCACCAGTACGGAATCACGTTGTTCAGCGATAAAGCTGTTCTCCACTCCGAAGATCGACCCGATACCTACGGCCCCCTGCTGGTTGAAATCGCAAAGTTCTTCCGGACTCGGGTGCCTCCGGTGAAGCCCGAAGAGACACTGGAAATGTTTGCCTTTATGGAGGCGGCCGATCTCAGCAAGGGCCGAGGGGGAGCCGCCGTGCCGCTCCGCGACGTAACCCAATAATAGTTGTCGGTGAAATCGGTGGGTGGCGCAGACGCGGCGGTCGAAGACCGTGAGCCCGTCTATTCCACCCACAACGAGTTGCAACCGCAGGCGTCGATGAGGCAAACTCCAGCATATATGACAGAAGCCGAAAGGCAAAGTCTCGACCAGAACGGTTACATTCTACTCGAGGATTTCATGAGCGCGGACTTGCTGGAGTCTGTGCGCCGGCGAGTAGAGGAACTCTTTGCCGCAGAGGGCGACCAAGCAGGTTCGGAGTTCAAGCAGGAGCCACAGTCACGGCGTCTGGCCAATCTCGTCGACAAGGGAGAAATTTTCCTGCAAGTAATCGCGGCGTCCGAAGTCTTGGAACGGGTTAAGCACGTCCTGGGACCGGACTTCAAGCTGAGCAGTTTGAACGTGCGTTCGGCCAACCCTCACTCGGATTGGGTGCAGCCCCTGCACGCCGACGTCGGAGCCATCGCCGACCAGAACGGCTACTGGGTCTCGAATACGGTCTGGATGCTGGATGATTTCACGGCCGAAAACGGAGCGATTCGAATCGTCCCCGGCTCTCACCGATGGGGTCGATTGCCGCAGCAAGCTCTCGTCAATCCCTCTGCCGCGCATCCAGACGAGATTCTGCTCACCGGCACAGCGGGAACGGTTGTGGTCATGAACGCGCACCTGTGGCACGGCGGCACAGCAAACCACACCTCCGCCGAACGTCGCGCCCTGCACGCGTTCTACACTCGCAGGGACAAGCCGCAACAGCAGTACCAAAAGAGGTGGTTACGGCCCGAAGTGCAGCAGAGCCTGAGCCCAGAGCTGCGCAAACTGCTGGCGCTTGATGATCCATTGAATGACGAACTGACCTCGAAGACCACCGGCCAGAGCGGTTTCCTCCGGTAGGTCGGACAGGATTCCCGAAGTCCGAGGTGACCTATGACGCGAAACGAACCCACTCGGTCCACTCGGCGATCATTCCTCAGCAGATCGCTGGTAGCTGGAGCGGCGTCGGCGTTTACCATCATCAGGCCCGACCTGGTGCGTGGCGCGGGAAAGGAGCGCCTGCGCGCCGGCTTGGTCGGCTGCGGCGGACGCGGCACGGAGGCAGCAATCGACTTGCTTACGGCTGACCCGAGCGTGGAACTCGTCAGCATGGGAGACATATTCGAGGACAAACTCCAAAAGTCCCTGGCCAGGCTGCGTGATCCACAGTTTTTGATGGACGCCAGCCCGAAGCGAGCAGCCGAATTCACGGGAAAGCCCTTGGTGGAGCTGGTGGACTCGGTGCGTAAGCGCGTCAACGTCGATCCGGAACGGTGCTTCGTCGGCTTCGACGCCCACAGGAAGGTCATTGCCTCCGACATCGACGTGGTGTTGTTGTGTACTCCCCCAGGCCACCGGCCTGAGCAGTTCGAGGCCGCCGTTAGCGGCGGGAAGCATATCTTCACCGAGAAGCCCATCGCCACCGATCCGGTGGGAACACGGCGGTTCATCGCTGCGGTAAAGAAAGCCGAGGAGTCGAAGTTGACGGTCGTGGCGGGAACGCAGCGGCGTTCGCAAAAAGACTATATCGAAACCGTTCAGAAGATCCGTGAAGGTGTCATCGGAGAGGTGGTAGGCCTCAGCGCGACTTACCTTAGCGGCCCGGTCTTGCACGTGGACCATCGTGACCCGACGTGGGGCGACATGGAGTGGCAGCATCGGAACTGGTACTCCTTCGTGTGGATTTGCGGAGACCAGATGGTGGAGCAACACATTCACACGATTGATTTCTGCAACTGGGTGATAGGCGATCATCCGGTCAGCGTGGTAGCGTCGGGCGGCGTGGCGTGGCGTCCGCGGGAGGAACTCTACGGGAACATTTACGACCACGTGACGGCTGATTTCGTTTACCCGAGCGGCGTTCATCTGTACAGCGCTTGCCGGCAGTACCCCAAAGGCTGTTATCGAAAAGTGTGGAACACGGTGGTTGGCTCGAAGGGGCGCACCGATGGCCTGGACATGGGCTCGAAAGGCCTCGATCCGTACGTCCAGGAGCATGTGCGGCTGGTCAGCAGCATTCGCGGCGACATTCCCTACGTCAATGATGGGATGACGGTAGCCGAAAGCACGCTGACCTGCATCATGGGCCGGGAGGCAGCCTACTCGGGCATGGAAATCACTTGGGACATGATCATGGCCTCGAAGCAAGACCTCCAACCCAAGGCTCTGGACTATAAGCTCGCGATGGCGGTGACGCCCGTCGCTGTGCCGGCCCACTACGAATTCGTCTGAGGAAAGCGCAAGTCGGCCGATTGGATGCCCGGCTGCTCCGGCCTTCATTTTCCAATCTATTGACATCTGCATAAATAATGCAATACAATTCCCTTCAGGAGGGAACACGTATGCCCCGACTGAAGGGAAGTGCCGATTTGCTCGAGGACCGTCGCCGG
>QHZK01000012.1 GCA_003224635.1 Acidobacteriota bacterium
GAAGCGGCCGCCGCCTTGGGTCGAGCCGCACCAGCCGCGCCTGGACTGGCAAATGTGGTTTGCGGCGCTGGGCAGCTACGAGGAGAACCGGTGGTTTGTGAACTTCATGGTGCGGCTCCTGGAAGGCTCGCCTCCGGTCCTGGCGCTGCTGGCGAAGAACCCGTTCCCCGCCGGGCCGCCGCGCTACGTTCGAGCGCTGGTTTACGAATATCACTTCGCCGATTTCGCCACCCGCAGGGCCACGGGCGAATGGTGGCGACGCGAATTCAAAGGCTCCTACTTCCCGGTGGTGTCGCTGAGGCAACAAGAGTAGGCGGTTTTCAGTTGTCAGTTGTCTAAGGTGAGGTCTGCCGCAAGGGAATCAAAGCGCCGAAGAGTCCGTGCGTCTCATCCTGAGGCCCTGCCGTGAAGTAAAGCCAATGGCGTATTCCTCCCTGGTGGCCGTTGCCGAAGGTTAGTGCCCAGAGGCCCTCAAGGCTCAGAGGGTTGCCGTGGCGGTCCTGAATCTGGCCGAGCAGCGCGCCAGTAGTGGCGTCAAAGGCGGTGATCCGCCCATCGCCGAAGTTACCGACGAGCAAGGCGCCGCTGAAAGGGCCCCAACGATCAGGCGCCACAGCCAGGCCCCAGGGTGAGTTCAGTGGGCCATTCGACGCGAAGCGCTTCAGCAGATTGCCGCTGGTGTCGAAGACGTCGACAAAACCGTTGCCGGGTCCTGCCACGTCATCCTGTTTGTCGGCGTCCTGCATGGCGAAGGTTACATAGAGGTTGCCGTTGATGTTCTGGATGCCGAAAGGCGCGAAATCAGTTGGAACGTTCGGGTCCGTGAAAGAAGTGACCCAGTTAAAGCTCGAGTCGAGCACGTCGACCACGCCCGCGTTGAAATTGGTGGCGAAGAGGAAGTTGTTGCCATGGGCGTCGCTGCCCATGGCAAGGCCCTTATACACGGCGCCGCTGGCTGAATTATCGAACGCCAGGATGGCGTTCGTGAAGCTCACCGCGGGGCTCCACCCGCTGACCGTCCCATCCTCTGTGGCGAAGATGAACCGCGCCGGGCCAGACTTGCCGCCGCTCGTCACCACAAAGCCGAGCGTTCCGTTAAAGACCTGACCCGTTGGTGACGCTGGAGGCGTGCCGCCTGGCGGTGTCGGGACGGTGACCACGAGCGGCATGGGTCGGCCGAAGCTGTTATACAGCGTCGATACTCCGGTGTGGTTGTCAGAAATCCAGAAGGGACTCGTGGCAGAAAAGGATATTCCCCAGGGATTGACCAGATTAGGATCGGTCCTGAAGGCGAGCCCCGGCACGTCGGAAACAAGCTTCAGCTCAGCGACGCGTTGCGCGAGGGCCGGGGGCGCAAGAGACGGGGCGAGCAGTGTTGCAACGAGTCCGATGACAAGTGAACCCTTGCGACCGAATCTGAGCAAGGTAGCCATGGTGAATTCCTCCCTTTTCAAAAACACGTGGCAGACGGGCCGAACCCGCCGAAGCGCACCTGCGAAGGCGCTTATTTTAACCCAATTGTTCGAATCTTTAACACCCGAGTGTCACCAGAATGTAAAAATTTTGTTGCTGGTGGGCAACGCGCGTTTGAATGAAGAAAGATTCTTCCGGCTTCGCACCTCGCGAATCAAGGCTGTTCGTAAAGAGGGCCTGCGGGCGTAGACTTATCGTAATCGCGGCCGTATTTGTTCTTATGGGACGGCATCAGTTCGCCGGACTCGACGAGGCGGATCGTTCCGATAGAATCACCGGCTTCGGAGACTGTAACTTCCTTCGGGAAGGCCTTCAGGGCCCCAGGCAGAGAGCGTTCGTACCAGAGGTCAAGAAGGTAGCGGCCGGGAGGAACGCTCGGAATCGCCACCTTCCCCTTGCGGTCGGAAATGGCGTAGTAGTTCGTCTTCACCACCACGACGACCGCACTCATTTCCGGATGGATGTTGCAAAAGATATAACAAACTCCCGGACGATCGAACTTCACCCTCTGGGTTGTGCCTGCTTCGTAAAGTCCGAGGTCAAACCGCTTGCCCTCAAAGAGTGAGAACACGTTATGAAAGAAAGGGTCCAGGTTGGGGAAATCCACTATCGAGCCGACCGGAACCACAAGGACGTGAGGTTGGAAGCGCTTGTGCTGCTGCAGGAGTCGGAGTCTTGGGTGAACGGGGTCTCCTTCGATTCCGGCGGCGTGGCTCGTGGCGCTGCCAACGGGTGTTAACCATACCACGGCGTTCGAATTGTCAACCGGTTTCCTAGGGGCGGCGCGGTTAACCAGCACTATCCGCGCGGTCAGCGTAACTCCCTGGGTCGCCGCTGCCGGCAGGCAGAAGGCGGAAGGCAGCAGACGGAGGGCAGTAGGCAGTAGGCAGAAGGCAGTCGGCAGAAGGCAGCGAGCAATGGGCCAGCGAGCAATAGGCAATGACCAGAGAGCTCCGCCCGCTCTCTTTTCCGCGAGTGGGGTTGTGTGCGTTGCGATCTCCAACCTTGGCCCTTTGCCCTTTGCTTCCTTGCCTTTGACTTGCTTCTCTTCGCCTTCTGCCTGTTGTCTCCTGCCTACCTACTGCATGGTTAGAAGAGAATTCCCAAACCTACGTTGACGTGGTCTGCCGTGGACCTCACGGCATAAACCTCAGACGTCCACAGACGGCGATACTCGAGAGAAAACAGCAGATTCGAGCGCAAGTGGTAGACACCGTTCACGAAGGCGCTCTGGTTCCGCCCCAGCGAGGCGTCGATATAGCTCTGGCTTTGAGAAAAGCGCCCCAAGTCCGACCCGAAGGGGTAGTCCTCGCCGAACGCTCCATTGAATTCCAATCTTTCCACCGGCTTGAATTTGAGTTGTGTCCATCCTCCGGCCGAATTGAGGCCCAGCACCGAAGTGGCTGGGTCTGAGAGCTGACCACTGAACAGCACACTGCGGCCGCCTCCCGCGCCCAGTCCCCCGATGGCTCGGCCGCGGTACAGTTCACCCGAGAGCGAGAACCAGCGGCTGAGGGGCAGGTCCCAGTCTGTCGTAGCGGCCCAGGCATCAACGGTGCGCCCGAAACCCCAGTTCTGTCGCGCATAGTAGCCTCCGGCACCGACCGTGAGCGGGCGGCCGAATGCCCCGTGAGTCCACGCCACTCTCGTCGCATAGGCTGGCTGCCCGCTCCTTTCTCCCGCCTGGGGCAACCGGTAAGACTGGTTGTAGGGCGGCTGACCCGTCAGCGGATCGAGAATTCCGCCCTGCGCTAGGATGCTGGAATCGTCCGACAGAGCCAGTCGCCGTTCCACGCGGAACTGCGGGGTCCACGTCCACAGGTTGCCGGAGTAAGACAACGCCGGGTAGGCCAGCGAGGCTAGCGACGTCGGCGAGAGCGGAGAGAAGAAAGGAGTGTCCTGCCCGGCAACGATGGACGTGCGCGCCCAATCGAAGTGGACGGTCGCGGTCCGGAGCCGGACCAGTCCGGCGGTGACTCCGTCGAGGGTCTCCGGAAACCCTCCAAAAAAGTCGAACTGGATGTCACCCCGGGTTTTGGCGCCGCTTAGCGCCGGGCCGAAGACCTCCAGGCCCAGCAAGGACTGGCGCACCGTGGCGCCGAAACTTCCCCCGGAATCGAGGGGCCCTTTTGGCCGGGCGAGCGTAGGCAGGTCCAGATTGTCGACTGAACCGCGCGTGCCGAAGACGTTGAGCAGCGCGATCCCTGACAGCCTCACGCGGTATTTGGACCCGCTCTCGACCTTGGTCTGATACTGGTCCGCGACTTTGGCGCCCAGCAGTTGCTGGTCCTCTTCCAGATTTGCCAGCCGTTCGCTGAGGTTGGCGGCCTGCGGACCAAGTTCGACTTGCGCCGCTTCGCCTGTGCCCGGGGCAGAATCCACCTCGCGGTTGGACGTGGCGGCAGCGGCCGGGGCGACTCCGGGCGCGGCCCCGCTAAGACTGGCTGCCGCCGGGCCGCGTGATTGCTCGAGCTCGCTCTTGAACGAGGCCAATTGCCCGCGGGCTTCCTCGAGGTCTTTACGCAACTCCTGGGCTTCAGCCCGAGACCGAGTCACTTGAGCATGCATTTCGAGCAAGGCCGCGTTGAGCTCCCGGACCTGTGACTCCAAGCTTCGCAATGAGTCGCGCAGCGAACTCGTCTGCGGCGCGGTCGTCTTCGGCGGGTGCTCCTGAGGGACGGCCGCCGCCGTCGCAGCCACGTAGAACGTCGCGACCAGTGCTGCCCCCCTCAAAGGAGGAAGTAGGCTGGACCACATCGTAGGACCTCCTGTGGTTAAGCTGCGGAAGCTGACCGCTACCCCGACGTAACAAGCATTCTAACCCTGGAATGGGAGCCGCCACTAGCGCCGCGTTCGGAGTTGTATCAGTTTTCGGTCCTCAGTTTTCAGTTAACTGGAAGCGGTGAGGGGTTGGTACTCGGATGGCCGTGCGAGGAGGGGAGCGCCTTTTATGGCGCTCCCGAAACACGAGAGAAGTGAGACACCAGCATCTCCTGTTCGCTCATCCGGCCAGTTTGCCGGTTTCGAACAGGAACTTTCTACTTTGCTGGAATAGGAACTTCTCATTTTGCTGTGGCAGGAACGCGTCCGGCTTTGCGCAACTTGCCGACACTCTGGTAGATTAGCAGATCGAGCTTCGTTCGACGGACAATGCGGCGGGCATTCCCCAGGGCTCGTGAACATACACCTTCGGGAGCTGATCTTTAGGAGTCTATCTGGCCGGAGAAAAGCTGAGCAAGCTCGTCGCACTGATGGCGCACCTGCGCGGTCCCGAGGGGTGTCCGTGGGACCGCGCCCAGGACTATGATTCCGTCAAGGGTCTGCTGCTCGAAGAAGCTTACGAAGTCGTGGACGCGGTCAACAGCCGCGATTTCAGCGCGCTCGAAGACGAGTTGGGCGACCTGCTCTTCCAGGTGGTCTTCTACTCGCGGCTGGCTGAGGAAGAAAAGCGTTTCACGATCGACGACGTCATCGAGCGCGCGCACGCCAAGCTGGTCCGCCGGCATCCTCACGTCTTCGGCGAGAGCCGCGCGCGAACGCCCGAGGAAGCGCTGAAGAGCTGGAACGCCGTCAAGGCCACGGAGCGCGCGGCCGGCGAACGGGCGCATTCCGAGACCAGCGCGAACAAGTCGCTGCTCGAGGGCATCGCCCCGGGGCTGCCTTCGACGCTTGAGGCCTACGAGCTGGGAGTCCGCGCCGCCGAGGCCGGCTTCGACTGGGCCAAAGTTGACGACCTGCTGGACAAAATCGAAGAGGAAATCCGCGAGCTGCGGCGGGAGCTCAGCCGCGAACCGCCCGGCGCATCAGGCGAGCGCACCCTGGCCGCTGCGGGTCGAATCGAAGAGGAAGTCGGCGATCTGCTGTTTGCGGCGGCCAACCTGGCGCGCTTCCTCGACTCCGATCCCGAGAGCTGCCTGCGGCGCGCCAATCAGAAGTTCAAGCGCCGTTTCCAAGCCCTCGAGCAGGAAGTCGCCCAGCGCGGGGAGCAGGTCGACGAGTGCAGCCCGGAGGAATTGGACCGCATCTGGAACGGGGTCAAAGCGCGAGAGTGAAACTAGAAACTAAACAGAGCGACATAAGTTGTAGCGGCGCTCTATGAGCGCCGACCGGCGGTCACAGACCGCCGCTACAGCGGAGGGCGGCCGAACTTATGTCGCTCGGTATAGAACTAGAAATTGGAAACTGAACATTGGAAATTACAAATTAGAAATTACAAAGAATCGGTGGACTACATCATTCAGGCCTGCGAGAGTCTGAGCGAACTCGGCGCTTGCGTGGCGCTCCAGAAGCAGATCTGGGGATACGCCGAACACGAGATATACCCTCTGAGGTTGTTTATCACTCTCACCAAGATTGGCGGTCAGGTGCTCGGGGCTTTCACCGCCGATGATGAACTTGTGGGTTTCGTGGCCTCGATGCCGGCGTGGCACGGGCGGCGGCGCTATTACCACTCGCTCTCTTTAGGGGTCCTCCCCGCGCACGAGAACCGCGGCCTGGGCCGGGCCTTGAAGCTCGAACAGCGCAAGGCGGCGCTCCGCGCGGGCATCGACTCGATCGAATGGACGTATGATCCGCTGCGCGCGAAGAACGCATTTTTCAACATCGAGCGTCTCGGAGCCGTCGCTCGCCGTTATTCTCCGGACCACTACGGTCAGGTGCAGAGTCGGCTACAGCAGGGCTTGCCCAGCGACAGGCTCGTGGCTGAGTGGTGGCTGAAGTCGCCGCGGGTCAGGCGCGCGCTTGGCGGCAAGTCCCTGCGGAGGGCGACGGGGAAGCCCGCCGCCGAGGTAGCGGTCCCCGCCGATTTCACCGCGCTCGCTGAAACACAGCCCGCCGAGGCGCGCCAGTTGCAATTGGCCGTGCGCGAACAACTGCAGGGTCACTTTGCGCGTAAGCTGGTGATTACGGGGTTCGCGCTCGAGGGAGGCGCCGGCCGGTATCTGCTCGATCCCGCTCGAGCGGCGGGTCTGTCCGGGCTCTGATCGTCGCTCGCCAGCAAATAGTCCAAATGCGAGGCGAGTTTCGAATTTCGAGTTTCGGGCTTCCTAGCCTTTGTCCGAAGCGCACCAATGAAAGCGAAACGAATCGAACTTCGGGAAATTCACCTGCCGCTGGTCCACTTCTTTGAGACGAGTTTCGGCAGGACCACTGAGCGGCGGATCGTGTTGGTGCGCGTCGAAGCTGACGGCCTCGCGGGCTGGGGCGAAGTGACGGCCGGTGAGACGCCGTTTTACAGTTACGAGACGCCCGAAACGGCGTGGCACATCCTGCGCGATTTTCTGGTCCCCTGGACGCTCGGCCGCGAATGGGCGAGGGCCTGTGAAGTCGCGCCGCGGTTTCGCGCCATCCGTGGCCACAACATGGCCAAGGCGGCGCTCGAAAACGCGCTCTGGGATATCGAAGCGCAGCAAAGGGGTTTGAGTCTGGGGAAACTGGTGGGCGGCGCGATCGACGAAATCCCGTGCGGCGTTTCGATCGGCATCCAGAACTCGGTCGAGGAACTGCTCGAGAAGATCGAGTGCGAGGTCGCGGCCGGCTACCAGCGCATCAAGGTGAAGATCAAGCCGGGCTGGGACGTGGAGGCGCTGGCTCACATCCGCGCCAAATTTCCGCGTATCGCTTTGATGGCCGACGCGAACTCCGCGTATACGCTTGACGATCTCGAGCGCCTCAAGTCGTTCGACCGTTTCCACCTGATGATGATCGAGCAGCCGCTCGGCTGGGACGATCTGGTGGACCACGCGAGGCTCCAGCGCGAGATGCTGACGCCGATCTGCCTGGATGAGTCGATCCACGGCGCCGAGGACGCGCGCAAGGCCATCGAACTCGGCTCGTCGAAGATCATCAACGTCAAGCTGGGCCGCGTGGGAGGATTCACCGCCGCGCGCCAGGTCCACGACGTATGTCGCGCTCGCAACGTTCCCGTGTGGTGCGGCGGGATGCTCGAATCGGGGATCGGGCGGGCGCACAATATCGCCCTGTCCTCGCTGCCGGGGTTCACCCTACCGGGAGACGTCTCCGCCAGCCGCCGCTACTGGGCCGAGGACATTATCGACCCCGAAGTGGTGGTCAGCCCGCGAGGCACGATCCGCGTGCCCCAGACGCCGGGTCTCGGGTTCGCCCCCAATATCGAGCGAATCGAAAGAGCCACAGTCCGAATGGAGACGTTTGAATAGCACCGCCACACGCACGGAACCTGCCCCGGCCCCGGCGGCCGCGCGCAGTCACGCCTCGATGCACCTGCTGATGCTGTTCGCCACGTGTTGCTGGGCGGCGAACATCGTGGCCGGGAAAGAGGCGCTGGTAGGGTTCGGGCCGCTGGCCCTCGCCCAGTTACGGGCGCTCGGAGCGGCGCTGGTGTTCCTCCTCGTCTTCCTGGTGTGGCCGGGAAAGCCGAGGCTCGAGCTCAGCGGGCGGCAGTGGTGGTTGATGGCCGTCCTGGGCTTGAGCGGAGTCACGCTCAACCAACTCTTTTTCATCGGCGGACTGGCGCGAACGTCAGTGGCTCACACGGGCCTGATCGTCGCGCTGGGACCAGTGATGGTCCTCGTCCTTTCCTGCGCGCTGCGGCTCGAGCCCCTCACGGCGCTGAAGCTCACCGGCATGCTCGTGTCCTTTGGCGGCGTGGCCGTACTCACCGTTGGCCACGGCGGCCAGACGAACGGCGCGCACTGGCAAGGCGACCTGATCGTCCTCGCCAGCAGCGCCGTGTTTGCGTGCTACACGATCCTGGTGAAGGGAGTCTCCGACCGGTATGACGCGCTGACGCTCAACACCCTGGTCTTCGGACTGGGCGCGCTGCTGTTGGTTCCTGCCGGCGCCCCTGCCGTTCTCGGAGTGCGCTGGTCGAGCCTCCCGTCCCCGGTCTGGTGGAGCCTGGCCTACATGATCGTATTCGGCTCAGTCGCGCCCTACCTGATCTATGCATTTGCTCTGACGGAACTCGCCGCTTCCCGCGTGAGCGCGTTCAGCTACCTCCAACCGGTGATTGCGACGGCGCTCGGGATTTGGCTGCTGGCGGAGCGGCTGACCGTGAGGGCGGTTGCAGGCGGCGCGCTGATTCTGCTGGGCGTGTACCTGACCGAACGAGAACGGTAGCCACGGTCAGCGCCTTTCTGACCGTGGGCATCTGGCCTTGAGGAGAGCCCACGGTCAATTGCACACCGAACTGACCGTGGCTACCACTGACAGCTTTTCTCTTCCGCGAATCATGGCGGATTCAAGCGCGAGGAAGCGCATCGCAATTATTCCCGGGGACGGAATCGGCATTGATGTGACCGCCGAGGCGTCCAAGCTTCTCCATCATCTGGCCGCGACCCGGCGCCTGCCGCTCGAGCTCGTCACCTTCGATTGGGGCGCCGACCAATACCTCCGCGAGGGCGTATCCCTGCCCGCGGGAGCCCTCGAGATGCTTCGCCGGGACTTCCACGCCATCTTCGTCGGCGCGCTGGGCGACCCGCGCGTCCCGTCGAATCAACACGCCGCCGACATTCTGCTCGGCATCCGTTTCGGACTGGACCTCTACGTGAACCAGCGCCCGGTCAAGCTGCTGGACGCGAGGCTTTGCCCGCTCAAGAGCCGCGTCGAGCGCGACGTGAACTTCGTGATTTTTCGCGAAAACACCGAGGGGTTGTACGCGGGAGTGGGCGGCAACTTCAAGCGTGACACGCCGGACGAAATCGCCGTGCAGGAAGACGTCAACACCCGCAAGGGCGTGGAGCGAATCCTCGTTTATGCCTTCGAGTACACGCGCGTGCGCGGCTTGAAAAAGCTTTGCATGAGCGACAAATCGAACGCCTTGCCCTTCGGCCACGGCCTCTGGCGGCGCGCCTTTCAAGAAGTCCGCCAGCGTTATCCGGACGTTGAATCGTCTCACCTCTACATCGACACTCTGGCAATGGAGATGGTCAGGGACCCCGGCCAGTTCGAGGTGATCGTCACGTCCAACATGTTCGGCGACATCATCAGCGACCTCGGCGCCCAACTGCAAGGCGGCCTGGGTGTGGCGCCCTCGGCCAATATCCATCCGGGAGCGGTTTCGATGTTTGAAACGGTCCACGGGTCCGCGCCGAAGCTCGCGGGAAAGAACCTTGCGAACCCTATGGCCGCTTTCCTTACGGTGGGGATGATGCTCGATTATCTGGGCTGGGCTGGGGAGTCAACGCGAATCGAGAACGCGGTGAGAGACGCCATCCGCCAGAACAAAACCACGCCCGACCTGGGCGGGTCGCTTGGGACACGTGAAGTCGGCGAGTGGATTGTTGAAGAATTGAGTCATTGAGAGAAGTCGAAAGTCAACAGTTGAAGGTCGATAGCCAGTAACAGGACACTTGCACACTTGGCTTTCGACTTTTAACTTTCGACTTTTGACTCGCCCTTACCGCACGATCTCAAACGCGGCGTGTCTGGGCTCGAGCACGACGGCCATGAAAAACCCGACCAGGAAACCGCCCACGTGGGCCCAGAAGGCAACGCCGCCGGCGGTGGCGGACTGGATGGAGAGCATCTGGTAGTAAGCCGAGAGGAACTGGATCAGGAACCAGTAGCCGAGAACGAGCAAGGCAGGAATCTCGATGGTCCAGAAGAAAAACAGCAGCCAGATGAAGGTGGTGATGCGGGCCCGCGGGAAGCTTACAAAATAGGCGCCGAGGATGGCGGCAATCGCCCCGCTGGCGCCGATGCTGGGAAGCCGCGAGCCCGCGTTCAAAAAGATGTGCAGCAGCGCGCCGCCCAACCCGCCGACGAAATAGATCAGCAAGAACTTCAGATGGCCGAAGCGGTCCTCCACGCTGCGCCCGAACACGTAAAGAAACAGCATGTTGCCGAGCAGGTGCAGCCACCCTCCGTGGAGAAACATGGAGGCGAAGATGGGGAGGAAAAAGCCCGCGGGGGTTAAAAGGGCAATGCCCCGAGCGGTGGTGTAGCGGGCGGGAACGATTCCCAGCAGGAAAACCAGCCGGTTGATTTTAGGGCCGAGCGACAGCTCATACAGGAAGACCCAAACGTTGGCTACGATCAACAACAGCGTGGAAACCCAGAAGGTCGTGCGCCGCACGTTGTCCGTGAGGGGAATGGGAACCATCCGAGCATTCTACATTGCAACGCATTTTCCCGCCCCACTGAAAAAGCCCGTGCCACGCGCAGCGCGCGGTGAGGTTCTGGAACCTTTACTCGGAGATCGGTGAACGCTCGCATCTCCGCTTATCCCCAAAAATAGTAGTGGGCCAGCTTCGCTGTAGCGGCGCTCTATGAGCGCCGTTCGGCGGTCCCTTCCAGGGCAGGCTTCGACCGCCGCTACAAACGGTAGACGAGGGGGGCGCCGGAGGATTGCACCCCCTCGTCAGATCCCGCGCCTTATCGTACAACGCGGGAAACCCGCTACAAGACTTCTCGAAGAGACCCGCGTCAGGGCACGGCCGAATCAGCCGGGGGCTGTCGGAACGCCCTCGGCCTCCCAAGAATCCAACCTGAGCGGACTTTGCCACTGGCGACGTCGGGCCGCGCGGTTTCAGCCGTCGTTTCTGCCAGGCGTGCGGCGCGGCGCCATCCGGCTCTGCGGGGCCGAAGATGGCTCACCGAATACGAGCACTTGCGTCATGCCCGCAAAACGAATTTCGCTGATCGCGCGTGAACCGTCGGGACTTGTTGTGTACATCACCGAGTCCCGGTCGTACTTGACGGAGCGGTCCATCCATTTCCCCTGGGCCGTGGCTATCACGTTCTTGCCCTTATTGAATGTCACCGTCGCTTCGGGGCTGTGTGATACCCAACTCATGTCATACACCCCCGCAGCAATGGGTGTGCCGTTAACTGAGGCCGGATAAGCGAGGGTCACCGTTCGGCGATTCTTTGCGAACACCGTACCTGCCATCAGGCAGACGGCCAATAACGGAGCGAAGCGCTTGATATCCTTTTTTGATGCCATCCTCTCCTCCTTTTCGGTGTCGATCGAGCGCCCGACGTCAAACTGGCCAACGACAAAACGGACCAGACTGATATGAGTCTTCTCGATGAGCGGTCACTACAACGTCTCTCGGCTAAATACCGGCGCCTCCGGTACCGGGTCATGCTCCGCGCGTCCGCGGTTGCACTTGCGTTTCAAGAAAAAGGCGCTTAAATTCGTGCGGGGTTAAATGAAAAGCAGCGGCCCACCAGGGCACGCGCTTCTCCTCGGGACTGTCGCCGCCCCGGCCGCCAAACCGTTCAGCGACGACGTCCATTTAACCCCGTTTTTTTCCTTAGCGCGCCTTTCGCCCCTTCTAAGACGCGGTTCAGACGAATTTCGTTAGCCCACGTCGATAGGATTTACAAATTGTTGACATTCTCACCCGCTTCCTTAGCGGCGTCGGACTCGCCAGCGCCAAAGCTTGAATTACGCTGGATGGGCGGCGAAAGTTTCAAAAATCGCAGTCGCCTGCGGAACTGGACACATTCTCTTCTTCTTGCGCTGGTTCTTCTTGCGCTGGCCGCCTTAATCTTGCCTTTAAAGAAACACTTTTCCTGTGCGGATCTTTTTGGCACACTTAGCGTGTCAAGTCCATGCCAGACTTCGAAAGGGGGGCACGATCCGTGAAACAGAACCGATCCCGCAACGCGCTGACCCGGCGCGACTTTATCCGTCTTGGAGCGGGGGCTGCGGCGACGGGCGCCACCGCCAAGGTGACGCTGCTCGAACCGAGCGCTCTCCGCGCCGCCACGCCCGCCGTCCCGCTGAGCGACACGTTGCGGTTCGCGTCCATCGGCACAGGAGTGCGCGGGTGCGAAGACCTGAAGACGGCGCTTTCCTGCCCGGGCACGGAGATGGTGGCGGTCTGCGACCTTTATGACGGCCGCCTGACCGCCGCGCAGGAGGCCGCCCGGAAACAGCTTGCGACCACCAAGGACTACCGCGCCGTTCTCGACCGCAAGGACGTGGACTTCGTGATCGTCGCCACGCCTGACCACTGGCACGCGAAGATCGTGGAAGACGCCTGCGCCGCCGGCAAGGACGTCTATTGCGAAAAGCCCATGTCGCACACGGTCGAGGAAGGCTTCGCCATGGCGGGCGCGGCGGAAAAGTACAACCGCATCGTGCAGGTAGGCAGCCAGCGCCGCAGCGGGATCGTATTCGCCAAGGCCAGGGAGATCTACGCGAGCGGCGCTCTCGGGCAGGTGACGGCCATCGAGGCCTGGATCGACCGCAACGACGCGAGCGGCGCCTGGGTGTATCCGGTCCCGCCCGACGCCAGCGAGCAGACCATCGACTGGAACCGGTTTCTGGGCAGCGCGCCGAAGCGTCCCTTCGACGCCAAGCGCTTCTTCCGCTGGCGCTGTTTCCGGGACTACGGCGAAGGCCTGCCAGGCGACCTTTACGTCCACCTGCTGACCGGCATTCTTACCATTACCGGCGTCAATGCGCCGCCCGAGCGCGCCCTTTCGACCGGCGGCGTGTTCCGCTGGAAAGATGGCCGCGATGCTCCGGACCTCATCTGGACGTTCTATGAGTATCCGGACTTCCGCGTTGCCGTGCGCTGCAACTTGAACAACGAGTCGCCCGCCGACGTCACGCGCATCTTCGGCACCAAAGCGACGCTCGAAGTGAAGGGTGAGACACTGACCGTGGTCCCGCAGAACACGCGCCCGCAGCCAGAGGGCTACTCGATCTTCGGCTGGCCCGAAAAGCTGCGTAACGAATATTTGAAGGAGTGGCGCGCCCAGCATCCGGACCCTGCGCCAGGCAACTATTCCGTGGTCGAGGAGGCGCAGACGTTTCAGGCGCCGCCTGGCTATGAGGACCAGATCGACCACATGAACAATTTTTTGGAATCGGTCCGAACGCGCCGGCCCTCAGCGGAGGACGCCGTCTTCGGCAATCACACCGCCATCGCTTGCCACATGGCCAATTATTCCTATTTTAATAAGGCGGTCGCGGTGTGGGACGAGGCGGCCAAACAGATCAAATGAAGCCAGGAGTCAGAAGCCAGGAGACAGAAGTCAGAATTGAGCCATCGGTGCATCGAGTCATTGAGTTATTGCAAGAGACCACGGTCCAATGACCCGATAGACCAATCACTCAATGACTCAATCTTCTGATTCTGACTTCTGTCTTCTGACTCCCGACTCCTGTCCTGGAGGTGTTCGCATGGATGGAATTTCTCGCCGCGCTTTTATGCGGGACACGATGGCGACGGCTGGCGCCACACTCGCTGGGCGAGCATTCTTGCTGGAGCCCGAGGCGCTCGCCGCTCGATCACCGCGAGGCGTCGCTCCGGGCGATACCATCCGCTTCGGCATCATCGGCGTCGGCATGCAAGGTTCTGGCCTGCTGCGCACTGCGATCCGGCTGCCCGGCGTCGAGTGCGTGGCAGCCTGCGACCTTTACGACGGCCGCCAGCAACTGGCCAAGGAAATCGTCGACAAGGCTATCCCCACCACCCGGCGCTATCAAGAGCTCCTCGAGAACAAGGACATCGATTGCCTCATCGCTGCCGTCCCTGACCACTGGCACAAGCAGATCGTGGTGGACGCCTGCGCCGCCGGCAAGGACATCTATTGCGAGAAGCCGATGACGCACCACGTCCCCGAAGGCTTTGAGATGATCGCGGCGGAAAAGAAGAACAACCGCATCGTCCAGATCGGCAGCCAGCGGCGCAGCTCGATCATCTACGCCAAGGCCAAGGAGCTTTTGGACCAGGGCGCCGTTGGCAATGTGTGCCTGGTCGAGGGCGTGATGGGCCGCAACGATCCCTGCGGCGCCTGGCAATATACGGTGCCGCCCGACTTGTCGCCTGAAACCGTCGACTGGGAGACTTGGCTCGGCGCCGCTCCCAAGCGCCCCTTCGATAAACTGCGCTGGACCCGCTGGCGCTGCTATCAGGACTACGGCGAGGGGATTCCGGGCGACCTGTTTGTACACCTGCTCACGGGCATCCATTACATCACGGGCATTACCGGGCCGCCGGAGCGGGCGCGATCGGGCGGCGGCCTGTTTCGATGGAACGACGGCCGCGACGTGCCCGACGTGATGACCACGCTTTACGACTACCCGAAGTTCTGCGCCACGCTGCGCGTGACTTTGAACACCTACACGCCGGAGATCACGCGCCTGATGGGCGATCGCGGCACGCTCGAAATCCACGGCGAGACGGTGACTCTTTCGCCCCAGGACGGCCTGGACCGCCAACCCTGCGCTCCCGGCTGGCCCAAGAAAATCAAGGCCGAATACGCCGAGCACTGGCACGACGAACACGAGTCGAAGCCCGGCACTCAGACCGCGCTCGAGAGTACGACGTTCTACGCGCCGCCCGGATACGATGAGGACCGCGAGCACTTGTGGAATTTCTTCGAGTCCGTCCGGACCCGGCGCCCCTCGGTCGAGGACGCCACCTTCGGCAACAACACGGCCATCGCCTGTCACATGGCGAACTATTCCTACTTCCACAAGACCACGGCGGTGTGGGACGCCGCAGCGAAGATGATCAAGGGGTAGAAAAATTATGAATTATGAAAAGTGAATTATGGTACCTGGTCCCTGTTCATCATTCATCATCCGTCATTCATACAACTTCTGACTGACAAACTGAGGAACTGACAAACTGGCAAACTGAAATGACTCAAGCGCCAACCGCCGAGGACCTGCTGGCTCGCGTGCGAGCGCGCGACGCGGACGCGTTGGGCGAGCTTTATGACGGCCTGGCGCCGGGCTTGCTGGGAATGCTTCTGCGCATCCTCGGCGACCGCGGCGCGGCGGAAGAAATCCTGGACGAAGTTTTCCTCAGTCTGTGGAATGAGGCGCCAGAACCTGCCCGGCACCGCGCCAGCGTCGCGGCGAGGCTGGCGATCAGGGCCCGGAACGCAGCCACCCGGCAGGCGCGTTCCCGGCGGATGGCCCGGCCGCCCGGGCGCGGGGACTGCGATTCGCCTCCGATGTCCCTAGCCTGCTTGCCTCAGCCTGACGAAATCGCGGCGCTGGAAGAGCGGCGGGAGCTGCTGAAGAAAGTCATGAAGCAATTGCCGGCGGCGCAGCGCGAGGCGCTCGACCTCGCTGTCTTCGATGGCTACACCGAGGTCGAAATTGCGGAAAAACTCGGCGAGACTCTGGGCAGGACAAAGACGGCGCTGCGCGCGGCGCTGCGCTTCCTGAGGCACCGCCTGCGCGCGGTTTTGGGGACATGGGCTGCCAACATCTAGAGGAAATCTACGAACTGTACCTGCTGGGCGCGCTCGCTCCGGACGACCGCGCGAAGGTTGAGGAGCACGTCGAGCGCGGATGTCCCAATTGCCTCGAGCACCTCCGCGAAGCTGCGCTCGCTGTGTATTTCCTCTGCTTCACGGAGCGCCCGGTCCGGCCGCGACCCCAGCGCAAGGCTCAACTCCTTCGCCGCTTGCGCAAGAAATAGTCGGTGTAGCGCCGGCATCTTGCCGGCTGTGGCGCGGGCATCCTGCCCGCACGTGCTGAGGCGGGACGCGTCAGCCACAGCCGCCGAGACGGCGGCGCTACGGGATCCTCCTGGATGGCCGTGAACCCACGGCCCTGACGGTCTCATCTAATGTTATGGGGAAGGAGAAACCCCACTGATGGAAAACGTTCTGCATGTCCAAAAAGACCAATGGCCGGCGATCGAGGCGGGCAGTAAGCCGGTTTTCGTGGACTTCTGGGCAGAGTGGTGCGCCCCTTGCCGGATGCTCGCGCCAACCTTTGACAAGCTGGCCGCGAAGTATGCGGACGAAGTGACTTTTGCCAAGATCAATGTGGACGAACTACCGGAGCTGGCCGGAAAGTTCGGCATTCGCTCCATCCCCACGCTGTTACTGCTTCGCGAGGGGCGAGTGGTCGAGCAACTGTCCGGCGCACGGTCTTACGAAGAACTGGAGCGACTGCTGGAGCGGCACGTCAAGGCAGCCGCATGAAGCAGAGGCCGCAGGATTTAACTGCCAGCCGGTCCTTTCCTGCCAACTCTCTACGCTCCGGGCCGTGAGGTCAGGACGTTAGGCGTACTCGAGAAGAACCCCTTCGGGGCGCTGAGGTAACCAGCCAGGCTGTTCTTGTTGACCTTATTGACCACGAGCTCGAGCGCGCTCGAAGCGCCCTGCACGTAGAAATAGACGGGCTCGTTCGCAGCCTTGTCCTTGCGCTCGGTGCGCTTGTCATCGAAGTACAGGTTGACCGTGAACTGGTTCTTCTTGGGGTTGGTTCTTGCCAGCTCGACCACTACGGTCCCGACCTTCTGGCGCGCGTTTTTCCCAGCCAGGCTGAATTCAAAATAGTCCCGATCGGTCCGGTGAGCGAGCTCGACCAGCTCGTCGTGGGTGCGCGCAATCGCGCCCGTCAGCTCTCCTTTGGTCCCCGAAAGCGACGCCTCCAGGTCCTTGCGTGTGGTGGCGAGGTCGCTCGACAGGCCGCCGATCTTGGCGTTGGCGTCGGCCTGGGCCTTGTTCAGTTCTTCCGCGCTCGCCTTCTTCGCGATGGCGTCGCCTAGCTGCTGGTTGCTCTGTTCCAGTTGTTTCTGAGTCTTCACGGCCAGGGAGCGTGCGCGGGAGAGTTCCTGCTCGGTCAAGTGCAGCTTTCCGGCCGTCACCTCGAACTTGCCGCTCAGCTCGGAGTATCGCTCGTCGCTTGAATTCATGCGCCGCGTGAGCAGGTTCAAATCGTCCGCCTGCTTCGACAACGATTCGTTAATCTGCCGCCGGCTGGTCACCAGCAGATAGAGGTTCACGCCCGAAACGATGATCAGCAGGGCGACCAGCGCCGGAATGATCTTCACCCCCATCGACCCCGAAGGCCCCTGAGCGGGGGGCGGCGCCTGCACGTAGACGACCTGGGGGTTTGCGGGCGGCGAAGGCGCCCCCTGGCGCGTCTCTCCCTGATTGAAACCGAACATGGCGTGCCCCGGATCACGGTCCTGACTCTTGTCTGCCATACACTTGCTCCTCTCCTCGAAAAGCCTCCTTCGGCTGCCGCGCGGCGGCTGTAGGGGACGTTTGGTTAGATGCTAGCCTAAAAAACGGCGTTTAGCCAGGGCTCGAAGTGAGTGATGTGAGTGAGTTAGGTCTAAAAAGGGCTGGACACGACGCCCACAGGACTATATCAATGCGCAGTTGGCGTCAGCCGCAGCCGCCCAGCGGCTGTCCTAGCTTTGTTCGCGGCGTCGTTCGCCGTTCAGGATCCGATCACGCCCACCGGGCGTTGCGCACTGCCAGGGCCGCAAAGGATGCCGCACGGGGCGGCCAACACGGCGGCCCAGAACGCTATCAATTTCACTCTATGAAGGCCGTCCGGCGGTCGCAGACCGCATCTACGGAGACCAAATTGGCCCGATACTCGCGTTCCCGGCGCTGAATAGTTGCGGAGGAAGCGCCGCGGCGGAGTATAATCAAAGTATCGGTCTGGAAGGGCCGTAGAGCGTGGCGTCCGAGGCGGCGAATTGTTATGGGATATATCGAAAACAGGTTTGAGAAGAACTTCATTATCACGACAGTCGACCACGTTTTCAACTGGGCGCGCAAGTCGGCGCTCTGGCCGCTGACTTTCGGACTCGCTTGTTGCGCGATCGAGATGATTGCCAGCACCACGTCCCGCTTCGACATGGCCCGGTTCGGCGCGGAGGTGTTTCGCCCCAGCCCCCGCCAGTCGGACCTCATGATTGTGGCCGGCACCGTGACGCTCAAGATGTCGCCCGTGCTCAAGCGCATCTGGGAGCAGATGCCGGAGCCCAAGTGGTGCATCTCGATGGGCGCGTGTTCCAGCGTGGGCGGCCCCTTCAATACCTACGCGGTCCTGCAGGGCGTGGATAAGATTGTGCCGGTTGACGTCTACATCTTGGGCTGTCCGCCGCGGCCGGAAAATCTCTTCTACGGGCTTTTGAAGCTGCAGGAAAAAATCGACAACATGAGCCTGGCCAAGCGGCCCACCGAAGTCCGCCTGGACGACAGCATGCTCGACGAATTCAAGAAGTCCATCCGCATCGGCCAGGTGGGCGCGCCCGAGTTCGTCCGAATCGGCTAAGAAAAACAGTCGACAGTCGAAAGTCGAAAGCAGAAGTCGAAAGCAGAACCCAGGCAGGCTCCGTCACTCGTCACTTGTCACTCGTCACTTGTCACTCGTCACTCGTCACTCGTCACTGTTCTTAAGATGCCTGAGCTCCCAGAAGTCGAAACCGTCTTGCGAGGGCTGAGGGCGCGCGTCCTCGCCCGTCGAGTGGCGGCGGTCGAGGTGCGTAATCCGCTGGTCATCCACGGAGGTTCGGGCGAATTCGCGGCGGGCGTCACGGGACGACGCATTGAGGCTCTCGAGCGCAAAGGCAAAGCGCTGGCGATCGAACTCGGGCCTCGGAACCACGAAGCCGGTCCGGAAGACGCGGCTGGCTGCTTTCTCGTAGTGCGTCTCGGCATGACGGGACAACTGGTGGTTGTCCCGAGCGACGCCGCTCTTCAGCCTCACACCCACGTGCGACTGGTTCTCGAGGACGGCCGAGAGGAGATTCGCTTTCGCGACACGCGCCGTTTCGGCCGGCTCCGTTGCTGCACGCGCGACGAGCTGGAGGGAATTCTTGGGCGGCTCGGGCCGGATGCGCCGCAAATCTCGGAAGAGCAGTTCCTCGACGCCGCGCGGGGACGTCGCGGCTCGATCAAAGGCTGGCTGCTCAACCAGCAGATCCTCTCCGGTCTCGGCAACATCTACGCGGACGAAGCGCTCTTCGAAGCGCGGATTCATCCCCTGACCCAGCCGGGCCGGCTCTCCGCCGAGGCTGCGCGTCGCTTGCACCGGGCGGTGAAGAAGATCCTGAAGCGCGCGGTCGAGCTCCAGGGCACCAGCTTCCGCGACTACATCGACATTGAGGGCCGCCCCGGAAATTTCCTGCCCAGGCTGCGCGTCTATCAGCGGACCGGCGAGCCTTGTCGCCGGTGCGGCCGCCCGATCCGCCGGGTCGTGGTGTGCGGCCGCAGCAGCCACTTCTGTCCCGAATGCCAGCGCCGTCCGCGACACGCGGCGTCCCCGAGTCCCGGAGGCTGGCGGAAGCGTGACCGAATTCCCCAGGGGCCGCTAGCTTGAGAGCTGAATGTCGGTTGCAGGCGAGTCGAGATGGAAATGCTCGCGGACCAGCAGGTGCCGTTCCCTGAAATGCCGCTGCGCGCGCCGTCCCCAGCCGCGAATGAAATAGTAATTCAGCGCGCCGCACGCGGCAGAGCTCACCAGCGGCACCAGACGCGCCGCCCACTTCTCCGCCACCTCGGCGCCCGCTCGGACCGCGATCCGCTCGATGACCCGAGGCACAAAGCGCTCGATCACTTCGCGCTCGAGAAGTTCTTTTCCGATATCCACGCCGGCGGCGCTCGCCGCAGCGATCCACAGTTCGGCGATTTCGTCCTCCGTCGAGTACTCAAAGCCGTAAATCAGGCTGAGTTTTTGAATCATTCGCACCGAGAGGGTCGTGAGGAAACCCACATCCGGAACGACAGTCAGAATTCCGCCCACGCCGAGCCCCACGCCTTCGGCCAGGGCGACTTTCGTCGATGCGGCGATGGTCCGGTCAGCCATCTGCTCGACGATCGGCATCGGTAAGGCGTGCATCTCGCGGAAAGATTCGATGGGCAGCCCGTAAGCGCCGCGCAAATGCTGAAGGTACTTGCCGGGGTCTACCTTGATGGTTTTGTAGGCGCCGGAGAGAGTCGTCTTGACCGCGTTTTCGATGCGGCGAGCCAGCCAGGATGAGTTTGTGCGTGACATGCTTATTCGATGCGCGCCCCTCCGCTGGAGGTCGCGCCCTCCTCACCGAGCGGCGCTCAGGCTACGTTGTGCGGCGCACTCGTTATCACGGTCCTCTTCTGATAATGGGACGCCGCTCGCACCGGGGTTTCTCGGCCCTTTTGTACACCACGCGAGTCCGGTTTGCAAGCGCTGGCTTCAAAGGCTCGTCGAGTCTTCGCCGCGCGCGAACCCTCGAATCGGACCCGGTTGCGATGGGCCAACTCATTCATCGCAGCGGGGTGTCCGAAACGCTTACCACTTACAGCTTGCCCTAAAGCAACGATGGCAGGCTGTGATTCAGAGGCATAGCGCCAAAGGCGCGGATCGAGTTGCTCCCGGTCGCCATGTGGCAGCGGTGCGTTGACACAGTGGCGGACTGCGCTATAATGCAACGATGGACCAAGTCGCCAGCGCCAGAATAAGCCGCGCGGAGCGTCAAGGTCCCCGACGCCGTAATGCCCGTTTCAGGACGCGGGGCGCAAGTCTGGGCTTGACCGCAACCCGGACTGACGACTTGGTCCGCCAAATCGTGCGCGGACTTCCTTTCAAGGCTCTGGAATCGCTCGCGGCGCTGAGCGGCTTGCCGGTCAACCTGTTCGCGTCAGTCCTCGGAATCCCGGAGAGGACTCTGGCGCGGCGCAAGGCGGCGGGCAGGTTGGCGCCGGATGAATCGGAGCGGCTGTTGCGGGTCTCGACCGTGTTTGAGAACGCGCTGGAATTATTTGAGGGGGATGTCGCCGGCGCAGTGACTTGGCTGACGAGTCCGAAGAAGGCGTTGGGCCATCAGACTCCCTTGGCGTATTCACGAACCGAACTCGGGGCCCGCGAAGTCGAGAACCTGATCGGGCGGCTTGAGCACGGGGTCTTCTCTTGAGGAGGATTACCGCTTGGCGGATCGTCAAGCGGAAACGCGCCAGGGCGGCGTTCACAGGCGAGGGCGCACGCCTTTATGAAGGTCGCTGGAATAGCGCGGGGGTCGCCATCGTCTACACCGCTGCGTCTCAGTCCCTCGCCGCGCTCGAAATGGTTGTTCACCTCGAGTCCTCCGAGTTGCTTGACAGCTACGTCGTGTTTGAAGTCGGAATCGACGAATCGCTGGTCGCCCGGGTCGACCCGTCACAGCTACCGAGAAACTGGAGAGCCGATCCTCCATCCGTGAAAGTTCGAGAAGTCGGAGACGCTTGGGCTAGAGTGGGCGCCTCAGTGGTGTTGCAGGTTCCGAGCGCGATCCTCCCTGCTGAGCACAACTTCCTCCTTAACCCTCGCCATCCCGACTTCCGCAGACTGGTGATCGGCAAGCCGTCTCCTTTTCGATTTGACCCTCGCTTAGCGCGCTAACCCTGACGCAGATTTGTGCTCAAACTGTCCCTCATCAGGATTCAGATAGCGTCCCGCTGGTATGACACATGGGACGACCGCTGTGTGTGGGCGCTTTCTGCTATAATTCGCGCTTGGCACGCTGGCCTGCCGACGTTCGCCGAACGTTGAGCGTTTTCAGATCACGTGGAAACACGCGCCGATGCTCTTCAAAACCTTCAGCGCCGCTGTCTTTGGAATTGACGCTTATCTGGTCGAGGTGGAGGTTGACATCTCGGCGGGCAACGCCAATTTCATGACCGTCGGCCTGCCCGACGCCGCCGTGCGCGAAAGCCGGGAGCGGATCAAGTCCGCCATCAAGAACTGCGGCCTCGAGTTTCCCTTCCAGAACATCACCGTGAACCTGGCGCCGGCGGACGTGAAGAAGGAAGGCTCCGGGTTCGACCTCTCGATCGCGCTCGGCATCCTGGGTACCACGGGCATCCTGCTCAAAAGCGACCTGAGGCATTTCGTGTTTCTCGGCGAGCTCTCGCTCGACGGAGGTCTGCGCCCGATCAAAGGGGCTCTCTCCATCGCCGGCATGGCGCGCCAGAAGGGAATTCGCCGGCTGGTGGTGCCGGTGGACAACGCGCCCGAGGCGGCGGTGGTGCAGGAAGTCGAGGTCTACGGACTGCGCTCGCTGCCCGAGGTCCTGGACCTGATCAACGAAACGCGCGAGTTCAGGCGGGCCCTCGTGAGTCCGATCGAGATGCTGGCGAAGTCCAGCCACTACGCCGTGGACTTTCGCGACGTGAAAGGCCAGCTTCACGCCAAGCGCGCCATCGAGGTTGCCACCGCCGGCGGCCATAACATCCTGATGATCGGCCCGCCCGGCGCGGGCAAGACGATGCTCGCCAAACGCATCCCGACCATCCTGCCTCCACTCACCTTTGACGAGGCGATCCAGACCACCAAAATTCACAGCGTCGCCGGAGTGCTCGATTCGGGAGCGGGCCTGGTGGGTACGCGGCCGTTCCGCTCGCCCCACCACACCATTTCCGACGCCGGCCTGATTGGCGGCGGGGTCGTGCCCCGGCCGGGCGAGGTGAGCCTGGCCCA
>QHZK01000292.1 GCA_003224635.1 Acidobacteriota bacterium
CGCGGGGCGGGACGATTCTCGGCACTTCGCGCACCAATCCGCTCAAGAGCGACGCTGACAAGAAGCAAGTGGTCGAGAATCTAAAGAAAATTGATTACCTGATCGCCGTCGGTGGTGAGGATACGTTGGGTGTAGCCCGCGCCCTGGCGTCTGAAGGCATCAAGGTGGTGGGCGTCCCAAAGACCATTGATAACGACATTGAGGGTACCGACCAGACCTTCGGGTTTGATACTGCCGTGGCGATTGTCACCGAAGCCGTCGACCGGCTTCATTCGACTGCGGAGTCCCACCAGCGCGTCATGGTAGTGGAAGTGATGGGCAGGCACACGGGTTGGATCGCCACGGTCGGAGGCCTCGCGGGAGGGGCCGATTGTATCCTGATTCCAGAGCACCCTCTGACGATCGAGGAGATCTGCGAGATTCTGGAAAAACGCCACGCGCGCGGACGGCTGTTCTCGATCGTCGTGGTGGCGGAAGGCTTCAAGCTCGCCGGCGCCAGCCAACTGGTGACGAAGGACCGCGAGGTGGACCAGTTTGGCCACGTCCGGCTGGGAGGGGTGGGTGAGGTGATTGGCAAGGAAATTGAGAAACGCACCGGGTATGAGACCCGCGTCACGGTGCTGGGGCACGTGCAGCGCGGCGGCTCCCCGACGGCGTTCGACCGGGTGCTGGGCACGCGCTACGGGGTGGCGGCGGTCGATCTGATCGAGCGGGGAAAATTTGGAGAGATGGTCAGCCTGAAGGGCAACCAGATCACCCACCTCCCCTTGAGTCAGTCCATGCGGAACCTCAAAACAGTCGACCCTGAGCTTATCCGAACCGCCGAGATATTCTACGGATGAACCTTTGAAGAAGCGGAGCCGGGTGTCAGGAATCAGAGTTCCCGTCGTGGCAAGTTATTGGGAGTTCCTTTTGGGGCGGGATCGTATGCGCTCTTCCGGACACTTCTGACTGGCGGATTCTGGTCTTAGCGCTCGACTGCAACGGAAACGGTTCGCACTCCGCGCGGCATGACCGATTTGATCTCGGCGGCAAACCCGGCAAGGTCCGAATCTCGCAGGCACGGCAGGAAGGCGCGAAAGGCCAGCAGCGTTTCCTTGGTAATCAGGTCGAAGTCGTGAGCCTCGAGGTCGAGCAGGCGCCACAGGTCCGGGGACTGGTTTCCGGCGTCCTCCGCCGCGTGATACTCATGGCGGAAGTCCGCCGTGACCGTTTCCGCCGCGCGTCGCAGCGTGCGGATGTGCAACTGAAATCGCAGCTTGGAGCGAAATACCAGTTGTTGCACCAGCTCATGCGTGCGCATGAGTTCGATCATGATCCGGGACTTGAAGTGCTGCGTCGCCAGGCTGCGGACAGGGACGGCCACTCGGGCCAGCGGCATGTACTCGTTCACCGTATTCAGCAACGCCACGACAATTTCGGCTAAACGACCCCACTCCGAGGTTGACAGGTGGACCAAGCACCAGGCGTTGTCAGAGTGACCCGAGTCGCGCTCCTCGAACGCATCATTCAACGAGATACCCAGGATGGCGGCTTGAGTCTCAAGTTCAAGGGCGATAGGCCGGTAGATGGCCTCGCGGGCCAAGCCCAGCGGTACGGGCCCGGGTTTGGGCCCATCGGAATTCATTCGGAGCACGCGGCGCAGGACAGCGCCAAAAGCGACCAGGACCAGTCCTCCAAAAACCCACTCCATTAGTTACTCCCCCAACTTTGGCTTCGTTTTTCGAGCCCTTTTAACTTAAGTTGTTAATTCTAAATCAGCTAGCGGCTTCGTTCCCGGAAAAATTTCCCCTTTTTCCGCGTCTTTGCCGTAGTGGCTGACTTGCTCCCCCGCGGCTGCCGGGTGAAGCAGCCTATGGCTTTACGCCCGAAGCGTCAATCCGGTCAAACACCTAAACCCCGAACGTCAAATACTTAAGTAGATGTGTTTAGACCATTGCTTACTTACGGTTGCACCCCTAGGTTTCCCTAAAGTTATCCCCTGCAGCCGTTCCCCCGACCTTGCTTTACTGGCGGACGCCACAACCACGCCGGACAAAGAGACACCTTAACGTGCCGTCAACCACGCTTTGCCGCTCCCTAGGTGGCTGACGGGCGCCGAACCTTGCTGTTTAAGAGTGCTGAGTAGGTCCCGAGAGGTATCTTCCGATTAATACCGATAGATTAACTTCTGGAACACCACACCTTCTTATACCAGAGCCTCCCAGGCCCGCGCAAGTACCCAGAAAGTTACCCAAATAAAGTTTACTAGTCAGTTATAGTTTGGCCCTTGCGCCTGCCTCCGCAGCCCTTCCAAACTCCACCCGCTCGGCGCGGTCGCGAGCTCGCGGCGGCCCGACAGCGCCTGGCTGGGCGGCGCCGTCAAGTCGGTGACCCGGCGCTCTGAAGGATTGAGCAACAACTTGCCGAATCTTAGCCCTTGGCAACCATTGCCGTTTCTGATAATTCTTATAGGTTGAAGGATCGTGGTCGGTGCTCCCAGCCCAGCAGAGCAAATGAGTCACACGCAGGCTATTTGACCGCGGGCCACCGTATGGCCAGCATAAGGATAAAATGACATGATTGAGGTACAAGGCTTGACGAAACGGTACGGACCGACGGTTGCCGTATCCGAGGTAAGCTTCGAGGTCCGAAAGGGCGAAGTTCTCGGCTTTCTCGGACCGAACGGCGCCGGGAAGACCACGACGATGCGCGTCATCACGGGCTACCTTCCTCCCAGCGCAGGCAAAGTGCGCGTGGCGGGAGTTGACGTGGTGGAGGAACCCCTGGAAGCCAAACGGCACACAGGTTACCTTCCTGAGAATCCTCCCGTGTATCCGGACATGACCGTGGTCGAATACCTGGCATTCGTGGCTCGCGTCAAGGGCCTTCCCCGTGGTGAAGTGAAGAAGCGCGTGGACGAAGTCAGCGAAAAATGCGCTATCACCGACGTGCGCGAGAGACAAATTGGCAAGCTCTCCAAGGGGTACCGCCAGCGCGTAGGGCTCGCCCAGGCCCTCATCCACAACCCCGACGTCCTGATTCTCGACGAGCCTACGGCCGGGCTTGACCCCAAACAGATCATCGAGACGCGGGAGCTGATCCGGGGTTTTGCGGGCCAGCACACCGTGGTGCTGAGCACGCACATCCTGCCCGAAGTGTCGAAGACGTGCCAGCGCGTGGTGGTGATCAACGCCGGAAAGATCGTCGCCGAGGGCTCGCCGGACGAGCTCAAGCGCCGCTTGGAGGGCTTCGAGGCGGTGCTGGTAACCGCCGAGGGTCCACGGGAGGAAATAAAGAGCAAGCTGGAGAGGGTCAACGGCGTCAACCTGGTCGAACCCCGCGAGGTCGTCGACGGCCGCGCGACCTTCGAGGTCCACGCGGAGAAGGGGAACGACGTGCGCGCTGAGTTGGCCCGCGCCATCGTGGAATCGCAATGGAAACTCTTCGAACTCAGGACCAGCGGCATGAGCTTGGAAGACATCTTCTTGAAGCTGACGACGGAAGACATGGCCGCCAGCCATCAGCCCTCCGCGGGCGGTCAAGCCGCCGGCGCTGAGAACGCGTCGCTGAAAGCTGGCGGCTGATAGCTGAGGAGCCTGATATGCGCAACACACTCGCGGTGGCCGGAAAAGAGCTCCGTGCCTACTTTCATTCTCCCATCGCCTACCTGGTGATGACGATCTACGCCGTGCTGTGCGGCTACTTTTTTTCGATCATCACCAGCAGCTATCTGAACATGTCGTTCCGCATGATGATGATGGGACAGGGGTCGCCGTCCGTGAGCCTGAACGAGATGATTATTCGGGGAATGCTCGAGGGCGTGCTCACGGTGGTTCTCTTGCTGCTTATCCCCCTGATCACTATGCGGCTTTTCGCCGAAGAGAAGAGGTCGGGCACGATGGAGCTGCTGCTCACTTCCCCTTTGACGGACCTCGAGATCATCCTGGGTAAGTTCCTGGGCGCGCTGGGCCTCTATTTGGTGCTGATCCTCATCACGTTTTTCTATATCGGGATATTGTTCGTTTACGGGACCCCCAGCGCCAAGCCCGTCCTGGCGAATGCCGTTGGACTCTTGCTTTATGGGGGGGCGCTGCTGGCGCTCGGCATGTGGTTCTCGACTTTTACCAAGAACCAGATCATCGCGGGCAGCATCGGGCTGGCGGCGTTCCTGCTGCTCTACGTCCTCGACTGGGTCACGGAGTATTCGAGCACCACGACTAGAACCGTCATTGCTTACATGGGCTTCCGCACCCATTTCGACAGCTTTGCTAAAGGCGTCCTCGACCTCAAGGATGTCGTCTTCTATGTCTCTGTAATTACGCTCGGGATCTTCCTCACGGCGCGCTCGGTTGAAGCGCTGAAGGGCAGACCGTGAAGAACAGAAGGCAGTCGGCAGAAGGCAGTCGGCAGAAGCGGGAAGTCAGGAGCCAGAAGTCAGGAGCCGCAAGGCGGCGGATCCCCTCTGCTCTCGGGCGCTGGCTGGCTTCAGCGTGTCTGCCGGCCCATGAAGCGAGAGCCGGGAGAGCGAGAAAGGTTCCCTGATGACTGGAGATGAACTCGAGCGAGCTATTCAGTTCCTGCTCGAAAGCCAAGCCAAAAATGACGCGCAGATTGCGCGGAATGACACGCAGATTGCGCGGCTGACTGGCGACTTCGCGGAACTGAGAGCACTGGTCAGGGAGTTCGCGGAAAGCACCCGGCTGTTTGCCGAACGGGCTGACGAGCGCCTGGGGCGGCTCGAGCAAAGCGCAGAACGGCGCGACAGGCACCTGGAACGGCTGGACAAAGCAATGGCCGAACTCGCCGAGGGGATGAACTCCTTGATACACGTGGTCGAGGGTCACGTCAGCGATGAGACCCGGCACCGCAGGCCGCCGGGATGATTTCTGTTCACAACAGTCGATGTCTAACGCTCGCACCTCGTCAGCCTCAGGATAGCGGCTGCGGCAGCCATCGTCGGGCATTTTGTCGGTGTCCGCGAATGGCCTGAGGCCGCGGCGAGTGACACCTGATAAGGGTAGGGAGATTGTCCTCGGAAGGTATAAAACAAATGGATGAGAAGAATAACGTGACGGGACCCCGCACCCGCAAGGTCCTTGCGGGCGCCAATTTTGCGGTGTACACGTTGGTGGTGATTGCCATCGCGGCGCTCGCCAACTGGTTCGTGAACCGCAACGATAAGATCTGGGACCTGACGCCCAACAAGAGTTACAGCCTCTCACCCCAGACGATCAAGCTGCTGAGGGGGCTCGATCGCGACGTCACGCTGTACGTCTTCGATCGGAAGCAGGGGATGCGTGAGGGCCACGATCTGCTGGACAACTATGCCTCCGCTTCGCACCGGGTTGCAGTCAGATACGTGGACCCGGACCGTGAGCCGGGTCTGGCCAAGCAGTTCGCCATACGAACCTACGGCACGATTGTGGTCGCGGCAGGCGACCGGCATTTCGAGGCCCAGGGCGCGACCGAGGAAGGCATCTCCAACGCTCTCATTCACATGCTCAAGGGCCAGAAGACCATCTACTTCATTCAGGGACACTCGGAAAGGGACCTCGAAAGTACCGACCGCGCGGGTTACGATCGGGTCAAGAAGCAGCTCGAAAACGAAATCTACCAGGTCAAGACTCTGCTGCTCATGCAGAAAATGGAGATTCCCGTTGACTGCTCCCTGCTGGT
>QHZK01000293.1 GCA_003224635.1 Acidobacteriota bacterium
AATCCACTTTTCATTGACGAGGCGCTGCGCGAAATCGAGGAGTGTCGTAAGCAGCTTGGCTTCGTTTGGGTCGGGGAACTCTGTAATTATACAGTGCCCTATCGCTACACGATCAAGGAGTTCGAGGTATTGGTCCGACAGGTTGAGAAGCTCAACATGGTGCTCGATGTCCATACCGAACTCGAGGAGATGGAATACATCATTCAAAAATATCCGAACGCTACGATTGTCTTGCCGCATTTTGGCGACGGCCACGAATACGAACACATCTTTAAGCGGATCGACCTGGTTGCACAACACCCGAACTGTTGTATCGACACTTCCGGATACGGCCACGACCGTGTCGGCATACTCGAATACGCTGTGAAGACCATCGGGCCGGACCGAATCCTGTTCGGCTCGGACTTCTCAATCAACGATCCGAGCACAGTGAAGGCCCGCGTCCACAATACCTTCCTCACCGAGGAGCAGAGAAGAAAGATCTTTGCGGAGAATTTGCTGGCCTTGCTTCGCAAGGTTCAAATTGATCGATAGGCGCGGGTATTGACCGGCTCAGGTTGATTCGCGAATGGCTTGAAGCTTGTGGAGGTTTGACCTCAGGAATCGAGCCGCGCCTGTGGAGACTATGCCAAATGACACTCTGTCTCTCACTCTATTATAGGGAACGTCCCGACGGTGTCGATCCGGCGAGCGTGGATAGGGAAGGCGAGGTCCGGAGCCGCTACCTCGTGGGACGGAGTGGGGCGATCTTCAGACGACCGTCTGGGATGTCAACTACCCTCTGGGCCCGTGTGCTCACAGTTTTCGCTGACGCGCGCGATCACCTGCACCGCAGGCTGCACGAGCACGGCGTCAGGCGCTGAGCCGCGGTATCCGCCGACCACCGCCCTGCGCGACCGGCTGCGGAGGCCTCGGCCGAATGCCTGGCTATCGCTATTTTGAGGCGAGTGAGGTTCCCGCCATGAAGGTTTCCACCAGGATCCGGCCAATAATTTCCCCCGCGTACATGGCAGTTGTGACCTTGACCGTTGTGGGGTCGGCGCTTGCGCAGAGCGATGCCGGGGCCCGGCAGGAGATGGTCTGCAACTACTTGAAGAAGGCCGCCGCGGAGATCTCATCGCAATGCTTGTCGGATGTCCGGGATATGGCTGACTGGAAAGCCCAGCGCACACTTCTGCGGCGTCGTTTGATGTACATGCTTGGGCTCGATCCCTTACCGAAGCGCACGCCCCTTCATGTGCAGATTACGGGCACCTTGGAGCGCCCGAACTATCGAATCGAAAAGGTTGTTTTCCAGAGCCTGCCCGGTCTTTACGCTACCGGGAATTTCTATGTGCCGCGCCACGCGTCCGGCCCGCATCCGACCATTCTCTATCTGTGCGGTCATGCCCCAGGTCCGTTAGGGGCAAAATCGAATTACCAGGACCGCGCCGCATGGTTTGCCTCCAACGGCTACTGTTGCCTGATCCTTGACACGCTTGAATTCGGCGAGGTGCCGGGAATCCACCACGGTATTCATGATTTGAATATGTGGAACTGGCTCTCCCTGGGATACACGCCGGCGGGAACCGAGGTGTGGAATGCCATCCGCGCGCTGGATTACCTGGACACGCGTCCCGAGGCCGACAAGTCTCGTATCGGCTTAACGGGCATTTCGGGGGGCGGGGCTATAACGTGGTACGTTGCGGCCGTCGACGAGCGCGTGGCGGCGGCGGCCCCAGTCTGTTCCACTTATGCGTTCGGTTCGCAAGCGGCCCATTGGGTGGCAGCGGGACAATGCGACTGCATTTACTTCCACAATACGTATCTCGTGGACTTACCCCTTGTGGGAGCGCTGATCGCACCGCGCCCCTTACTGATCCTGGGAGGCCGGCGGGATCCTGACTTTCCACCCGACGGTTTCCACGAAGTCTTCCAAAAAGCGAAGAGGATCTATGATCTCTATGCGTCGCCGGACGGAGGCCCGGAGCGAATCGGGCTGGTGGATGACGACGTGGGACACGAGGACTCCCCGTTGATCCTCGCCGAAACGCGTCGATGGATGGACCAGTGGGTAAAAAAGGGCGCGCCTTCTCGTGATCCCGAGATCTTCGAACGGGAAAAGCCTGAGGATTTGGCCGTGTTGTCGCGCCTGCCTGCCGATGCCGTCAACTACAGGATTCAGAATCTGCTGATTTCCAAGGCTCCGCTGAGGAATTGGGAGGGGGCGGCGGCGTGGAACGCGCACCGCCAACAGTTGCTCGCAGAACTGAAGGACAAGGTATTTCGATGGTTCCCCGAGAAACCGGTTGAATTCGAGACGGCGGTTAAGCAGACGCAGCCGGGTTGGTTGGCGTCTTACGCGGATTACCGCGAGGTTGAATTCACGAGCGAGCCTGGGATCCGAGTTCGGGCACGCGTTCTCTCGCCAAAGGGAGATGCAGGCAAAGCGCCGGTCCTTCTTTACGTCAAGCGGGCTGGGGATTCCAACTACTTCTTCGACACGGACGAGCTTCTACCCGTCCTTGGCCGCTACAAAGTGGTCATTTTTTTTCCGAGATTAACCGAGCAGCCCGTAAGTGCTCCGGAGTACGCTGAGATTGAACGAACCGCGTCATGGACGGGCCGCACCGTAGCGAGCATGCAGATCTGGGATATCCTGCGCGCAATTCAATGGGTCGTTGCTGAGGATCGAACCTCTCCGCCCCCCATCACTGTGTACGGAAAGGAGGGTATGGGCGTTCTGGGCCTTTACGCTGCCCTTTTCGACGAACACGTGAAGCAGCTGATCCTGGCCAATCCCCCGCCATCCCACTTGCAAGGCCCGGCGCTCCTGAACATTTTGCGCGTCTCGGACATTCCGGAAGTGGCCGCTGCCTTCGCGCCGCGACGGCTCGTGTTCATAACTGAGCCCTCCAGGCCCTTCGATTACACTCGTAGGGTGTACAATCTCCTCGGGAAACCGGCCAGTCTGGTCCATGCAGGAAGCTTACCCGAAGCGTTGCAGGTTTGGAATTACGGGTCGCCATGAGATTTCTGATTGTTCTGCTGTTGATCCTCGCCCCCGCCCACTCGGCAGGCCGCTGCGAGTTGGCGATCATCCCGGTGACTCCGGTGACGCCTTTGGAAGCGGCACCCCACTTCTGTAACCTCTTGCAGGCCGACCCAACCAATGCGACCGCACTCATGGGTTTGTTGGAAAGGCAGTTGCTCCTGCACCAGCGATCCGAAGCCCGGCTTTCCGCGCAAAGGCTGACACGCTTCCTCAGCCCCCGCGATCCTCGATACTTGCGGGTCGCAAGCCTCTTGGCGGCCCACCAGGACTACGTTGCCGCCATCCCGTTGATGGAGAATGTGCAGCGCGAGTTCCCGCAATCTTACGAGGTGAACTTCAATCTGGCACTCGCCTTCAATCATGAGCCCCCGGCGGAAGCCTACAACCTGCTAGCCATGGTGGAGGAGCAGCGACAACGCTACCTCGAGGCAGTCCGTGGGTTCCAAAAGGCCGCCGAACGGGAACCCCACAACGAAGATTATCGCTTTGACTATGGGTACGAGTTGTTGCGGCACCAGACGACCGGTGCAGCGATCGCTGTTTTTGGCACCGGCGTCCGCGACTTCCCGAACTCAGGGAAGATGCGCGTCGGACTGGGCTGCGCGTACAATTGGGCTGGAAATGTTTCACGGGAAACATTCGAGGCGCCGGCTTCCCCTCGGCAACTCGTTGATTTTGTGGGTGAAATAATTTGTCCCATGCGTCCCACGCGTCCCCATTGTCTCATTTTTATGTGCTAGTCTGGGATGGCGGAGCGTCTGCCTCGGGGAGACGCATCCGAGGACGCGTTTGACTCACATGGGCTGCGGTGCCCCTGCCGCAGCGTCTCCTTGCTCACTTCTACCTCGTGCTCCTTCGCCAGGTACTCGCAGGCCAGGGTGGGCCCAAAGTCGCTGTACTTCGCCTGCACCAGCTTCAGCGTTTGGGTGCGCAGGCTTTCCGGCAAGCGCCGGTTCGACCGACGCCTCCCCCCCGATGCACGACTCCCCGGTCGCCTTCCTGCTTCACCCGCACCAGCAGCTTTCTCACCCAGCGATCGCTGATCCCCAACCGCTGCGCCGCCGCCCGCTGCGTCAAATGCTTGCGCTTCACTTCATGCAAAACCTTCAGCCGATCCCGATCCTTCGTGCTTAACACCAGCACCTCCTGTTCGCTCATCCAGCCAGTTTGCCGGTTTTGAACAAGAACTTTCTACTTTGCTGGAATAGGAACTTCTCATTTTGCTGTGACATGCAGAAAGCAAACGATTGACATATTCGGGCGATTGATTATAATTCTTGCGCTTTGCACTAGCGACTTCAGGCGGTTCGAGCCAATCCATCTCAGAGGTTTGGTGAGGTCGCAAGGTGCGGAAGCGATTCCGGTTTGCATCGGGCCAAAGCTCGGGCAGGTCTAGGCTGAACCCCTTTCATCGCGTCGGGCAGCGTGTGCGTCGGCGTGTGCTGAAAAGCGCATCCGTTTGCGCATCGAGGAGGTTCGCAATGTCTGAAATCAAGAAGAGCCTGCGGGCAGGGACTTTTGCGGCGGCCCTGGTTTTCCTTTTGAGTTCCCTACGTCCCGCGAACGCCCAAGTTCTCTATGGCTCGCTCGTCGGCAACGTCAGGGACCCTTCGGGCGCGGCCGTGCCCGGCGCCACGGTCACCGCGACTCAGCAGGAGACAGACCAGACCCGATCGGCCACTACCGATCAGGCTGGCGAATATAGCCTCACGACCTTGGCGGCCGGAACCTATGTCGTCAAGATTTCAGCCCAGGGCTTCAAAACTTCTTTCCAGACGGGCGTGCACGTGGCCATTAATTCGACCACGCGCGTAGACGCCACTCTCGAACTGGGTGCAGTAAACCAGAGTGTGGAAGTGTCCGCAACCGCGGCGGTACTTCAAACCGAGCGCGCCGACGTCCATCATGACTTGACCGCGGCGACCATTGAGAACGTGCCGGTGCCGCCCGGGAACAACTTCGAACAGTTGTTCCGAGCGATTCCCGGATTCAATCCTCCGATCAGCGCCCACTCCGTTGCCACCAACCCTTCGCGCTCGCTCCAGTTCAATGTGAACGGCGCCAGCAGCTACGGCAATGATGTTCGCGTTGACGGCATGAGCCAATACAATATCTGGGTCCCGGAGAACGTCGCTTACATCCCGTCTTCCGACGCCATCCAGACGGTGAACGTGGCGACCAATAGTTTTAATCCGGACCAAGGGTTGGCGGGGGGATCCTCGATCAACGTTGTGATCAAGAGCGGCACCAACCAGCTCCACGGCGACCTTTACGAGTTCCATTACGATAATGGACTCGAGGCGCGGGGCTTCTTCGACCCCAACAACCATATCAGCCGGGTTCCCAAAGACGTCTTTAACCAGTTCGGGGGCAGCGTGGGCGGCCCGATAAAAAAGAATAAGCTATTCTTTTTTGCCAATGTGGAAGCGACCCGCCAGCGCCAGTACGCGACCACCAATGTCTCGATACCCACCCCGGCGATGGCCAACGGGGATATGAGAGGTCTGGATCTGCCTGGGGGCAATCTCGATGTTGTTTACGATCCGACGACGGGAGCTGTCGATCCGGCGACGGGAATTTCCAATGGCACGGGGCGGACGCCGATCTTCGCATCTGATAATCCGGCGTCGGCCAATTATAATGCTGCCTGCCTCGCATCCCAGGCCGATGCCTCGGGCAACTGCGCCAACGTGATTCCCAGCAGCCGCATCAGTCCTACGGCCGCAAAGTTAATGTCCATGATGCCCACGCCGAATCTTCCCAGCGCCAGCAAGAATGTGCCCAATAACAACTACCTCGGCGCGGCGGACATCCTGTTCAACCGCCTCACGTCCGACTCCAAGATTGACTGGAACGCCTCCGAGAAACTCCGGGTAAACGGCCATCTTGGTTTGGCAAAGTACAATACCGTTAATCCGCAGATTTTCGGCGCCGTCGGGGGACCTCAAGTCAGCGGTTTCATCGGCAACGAGGGCAGAGCTTACGGACACACCATCAGCTTTAGCGTGACCGGCAGCTATGTTGCCACCCCGATTTTCGTCGTGGACGCGATTTTCGGTATGACACGGATGGTCGCCAACTCCCAGCAGCTTGACATTGCGAAGAAAGAGGGAACCGATGTCCTCGGCATTCCGGGAGTCAACGGCACGCGCAATTTTGAAGGAAGCTGGCCGGAGTTTGATATCGGCGGCGGCAATTCGGGCAATTTGTCGCCCTTCGCTCTCCTCGGCACGCAACACAACTTCATGCCGTATTATCGCAACGACCCCCAGTTCCACTATGGCACTAACGTCAGTTGGGTCAAAGGAAAGCACACGATTCGCTTCGGCGCCGACATTATTGGCCAGCACTTGAATCAGCAGCAGCCCGAATGGAACGGAGCCGGCAATTCCTACGGCCCGCAGGGAGGGTTTTCATTCGGCACGGGTCCGACTCGCGCGAACTCCGGCTCGACGACGCCGGCCAACGCCTACAATAACTTTGCTACCTTCCTCTTGGGCCTCGACACCGCCTACGGCAAGAACATTCAGGTCCCCGATTTCTTCCACACCATCACACACGAGTATGGATTCTACGTCGGCGATCAGTGGCAAACCACCAGCAAGCTGACCGCCACGCTGGGCCTCCGTTGGGAATACTTCCCGTTGCCCACCCGAGGTGGCAGCCGGGGGCTGGAGCGCTTCGACTTCACCAACAACAATATGATGCTCTGCGGAGTGGGAGGCAATCCGACGGACTGCGGTGTGTCGGTCAGCAAAAGGAGTTTTGCCCCCCGGATCGGCCTGGCTTACCGGGCCACCAACTCCTTCGTGCTTCGCGCCGGATATGGAATCACTTATGAACCCTACAACCTCGTCGATAACTTGCGGACGAACTACCCCATTTTGATCCCGCTCTACGTGAGCGCTCCAAACCCCCTCGTTGCCGCCGGAGCTCTCGACGCCGTCGGCCAAGCGAATGCGCCGGTGGGCCAAGCGTTGCCTGTGGGCATTCCACTTCCGGCCACTCCCAGCCTGACCAGCGCCGAGGTTCCCGTGCCAGGGGATGTCGGCGTGACCACCACCCCGAATTCCATCAACCGCGGGTATATTCAGACATGGAACTTCACTGTCGAAAAGGAAATTCGTGGGGGCTGGCTCGCGCAGGCCGGGTATGTCGCCTCGCGGACCATCCGGCAGCTCGGCACCCTGAACTTGAATGTGGGCAGCCCCATATTACCCGCTGGGTGCGCTCCTGGCAGTTGCGGAGGCAACGCCAGCCTGCCGTTCGGCAATTTAGCTTTAACCAATGCGTCAACAGCGAATTGTCCCAACGGCTTCGCCAGCACGAATATAGGTTGTCGGACGCAGGGGACCGGGATCGTCACGCCCCTTACCAACAACCATTACGACTCCCTCCAGGCCTCGTTGTCTCACCACTTTGCCAACGGCTATCAGCTCCAATTCAACTATACCTGGTCGAAGACGATCGGCGAGGCGGGAGTGGAGGATGAAAAAAGCACCGCGAATATCCAGGTGCTTTCTTTCTATTACTTGAATCGCGGCCTGTCTAATCTTGATCGTCCCCAGAACTTCGAGGCGGTTTTCATAGCGGAGTCGCCGTTCGGAGCCAAGAAGCGTTGGGTCAGCTCAGGGATTGGCGCCAAGATTCTGGGCGGCTGGCAGTTCAGCGGTCTGATTTCGGCGGTTTCAGGCTTGCTTGTCGGAGCTTCGGCTACTGGCGGCGGCGGTATGTCAGCTGACAGCGCCTCCCTGAATGCCACAGGTAACAACCAGCGGCCTGACCTCATCGGTCCGATTAAAATCACGAAAAACATCGGACCGGGCACCACATGGTTTGACCCTACTGCCTTCGCGGGTGTTACCAACTCCCCGCTCACCCCGACCCAGCGCTTTGGCACTTCACCCTTTTACCCGTTCCACGGGCCGGGCCTGTTTAACATGGATGCGGCGCTCTCCCGCGACTTCAAGCTCTCGGAGCGCTTCAATCTCCAACTTCGCGCGCAAGCCGTCAACTTTACCAACACAGCATACTTTAACAATCCAAACGTCAGTTGTGGCACCTATAGTAGTGCGACTCTCCCTTGCAATAACATTACCAGTGGTACGTTCGGCCAGGTCACTTCGACCAACAGCCTGGCCCGGGAAGGACTTGACCAGCGGCAGTTCGAGATCAGCGCGAAACTGAGCTTCTAGTCGGATTGTTGGTAAGGGGTGGGGCGCTTCGACGAAAGGGCGCGGATTGATCCGCGCCGCAAAGCCGTCCGCCGGAGGCTCCACCCGCTCGACGTTCAGGCAGGCCGACCTGTCCCTTGACGAAGGGTCACGATGCGGTCGGCGCGAACGGTTCCCCACTTCTCCTTCTTGCCATCCGGCCACCGCACAACCAAGGCTTCAATCTCGGACTTGTCGCCCAATCCAAAGTGGACGCGGATGTCGCTCGCGCTCAGATAGCTTCCGTCGGTCGAGGCCAGCCGCCACATTGGGTTTTCTCCTTGTCGGAAGACCCCGACCTCGGCTCCAATCGCCAAGCGGTTTCCTTTCGCGGCTTCCAACCGCACCAGCAGCCAGTGGTGGCGCGATCCGGCTTCATTGAGGAGCAGCCGCGCGGGACCGTTGTTGTTGGTCACGACGATATCGACGTCGCCGTCGTTGTCGATGTCTCCGAATGCCGCGCCGCGGCTCACTTCGACGAGTTCGAGCCCCGGACCCGCGACGTTGGTCACTTCGCGAAAGCCTTTGCCCTGGCCCTCGTTGTGGAATAGCTGATT
>QHZK01000245.1:0-6160 GCA_003224635.1 Acidobacteriota bacterium
GGGCTACCAGCCGGAGATCGCCTACTTCGAATGCCTCCACGAGCTCAAGCTCATCGTGGACTTGATCTACCAGGGCGGCATCAAGTACATGCGCTACTCGGTGAGCGACACAGCGGAGTACGGCGACTACACGCGCGGCCCGGTGGTGATCGACGCGCACGTCCGGCAAACGATGAAGAAGATACTGGCCGACGTGCAGAGCGGCGCGTTCGCGCGCGAGTGGATGGACGAGAACACGAAGGGACGGAAGCGGTTCCTCGATATGCGCGCCAAGGCCGCCGACCACGTGATTGAGAAAGTCGGCATCGAGCTCAGGAAGATGATGGCGTGGAACCGGCCGTCCGAGCAGGAAGTGACCGCCGCGCAAGCGCAGGCCCGCCGGTGAGAAAAAGTCGTCAGTTTTCAGTCATCAGTTGTCAGTCATCTGTTTCGTCCCGTCCAGAGCGCCGTTCTTATCGTTGTGTGCGTTGGTCTGACGGCTGAAAACTGACAGGCTGCAACTCGTCACATGTCACTCGTCACTGCCTCTCAGATGAAAGCGCAAACCCAAATGGCACTGAAGAGTCCGCTAGCAGCGCAGGACCCCCGAATCCGCGTCAAGAAGCTCGCGCTCATCGGAGCAGGGAAACTCGGGGAAGGCTTGCTCTCGGGCGTGCTGGGCTCGCAGCTTATTCCGGTGGGGCACGTTGCGGCCACGGTGGCGCACCAGCCGCGCGCCGACTACCTGGCCGAAAAATACGCGGTGAAGGCTCACACCTCGAACGTCCAGGCCGTTTCCGGCGCCGACCTGGTGTTGATCTGCCTCAAGCCGCAGCAGGTGAAAGGATTCCTGCACGAGGTGAAGAAGGAGCTGCGCAAGGACGCGCTGATCATCTCGGCCGCGGCGAGCGTCACCACCGGTCTCATCGAGCGCGAGCTGGGACACCCTGCGCGCGTCGTCCGCGCCATGCCGAACACGCCCTGCCTCATCCGCCACGGCATGATCGCGCTCGCCCGGGGAAAGCACGCGACCGACGAGGATGTGGCTCTGGCGAAGGAGATCTTCGGTTCGATGGGCCGCACCGTGGTGGTGGACGAAAAGCACATGGACGCCATCACCGGCCTTTCGGCTTCGGGCCCGGCCTACGTTTACCTGATCATCGAGTCGCTGGCAGAGGCGGGAGTGAAGCTGGGCCTGCCGCGGGAGCTGTCCACCGAGCTTTCGGCGCAGACGCTGCTCGGCGCCTCGGCCCTGGTGCTCCACACGGGCGAGCATCCGGCGAAGCTCAAAGACATGGTGACGACACCCGCCGGCTGCACCATCGACGGCCTGCTGGAGCTCGAGGAAGGCGGCCTGCGCGTGACGTTGATCAAAGCCGTCGTCCGCGCCGCCGAGCGCGCCCGCCAGCTCGTCGAGAGCCAGAACACGTAGCCGACGAAGGCTGCTCACGGCTATGTCAGGTGGGTACCCGGACTGGAAGGGCCGCGACCCTCCCGAAACGCGAAAGCGGCCAACTCGAGCGTCGGCCGCCTTCGCTCGTCTCGAGAGGAGGAAATCAGTTCCTGGACCGCAATTCCTGGCAGGGGACGCAATACCGCGCCCAGGGGATAGCCTTCAGGCGCTCGGGGTTGATGGCCTCGCCGCAACCCTCGCATTCGCCGTACGTGCCACCCTCCACGCGATCGAGCGCGCTGTCGATCTCCTTGAGCATTCCGGTGCGCAATTCGAGAGTCGCCGCGCTCACATCCTGTTCCAGAGCCTTTACCGCGAACTCCACTGCGTCGGGTGTTTGGAGGCTGGTCGACAGGACGTCCTCGCCCTTGACGGAAGCAAGGAGTTCATCCCTCTTCTGGAGTAAGAGTTTTCGGTAAGGAGCCTTGCGAATTTTGACTGCTGTCGCCATTGACTGAACCATCCTTTTGAAAACTTCCTCCGTTTCCACCTTGCGCCGAAGTATCAGATGAAAACGCGGCTCACAAGGTTGCACAAATGTTTGGAGACTCCGGGACGCGATTGACCTCGGCGTGGCGCGGGCGTAGACTCGATGAAATACCTGTCAAGGGGTGCCTATGCTGTTCACCAGGTCGAACGTGCTCGAAGGACTGGGGAGCGCCGAGGTGTGCGGAGTCCGGCAAGCGGCTGGATTGCACGTGTTCGGACTCAAGTGGCCGAGCGCCAACGGCAGCGACTACCTGACGCTGGACGAAGCTTTGGAGCAGCGGACGCTCGAGGTGACGGAAGTCGATGCGGGCGGCCGCGTGCCGACCCTGAAGGTCGCCAATAAGTCCCGCCGCATGGTGTTCCTTATGGCCGGCGAAGAACTGGTGGGCGGCAAGCAGAACCGCGTGCTGAACGCCAGCATGATGGTTCCGGCGCAGGGCGACCTGCCCGTCCCGGTAACCTGCGTCGAGCGTGGCAGGTGGGGATACAAGTCCCAAAGATTCAGCAGCGGGACGACCTCCTCCCACAGCCACCTGCGGATGATGATGTCGAGGCAGGTGACGGGGAGCTACAAGGCGGTCGGGGCGCCGAAATCGGATCAGGGCGCGGTGTGGAGCGAGGTCGCAAGGAAGATGGACAAGATGGGATCAACGTCTTCTTCCGGCGCGCTGCACGACCTGTTTCGAGACTACGCCAAGAAGCTGGACGAGTTGGTCGGGAACTTCTCCCTGCCGGAAGGCTCGAACGGCGCCGCCTTTGCCATCGGCGGCAAGATCGTAGGCGCGGACCTCTTCGACAAGCCCGGCACGCTCCGGAAACTCTGGTCGAAGCTGGTGAGAAGCTACGCGGCAGACGCCCTTGAAGAGCCCAAGGAGAAATCGCCGGAGGTCGAGAGCGAGCGCGTGACGGATTGGTTGAAGTCAGCCAGCTCCGCCAAGCAACACTGGTTTGATTCGCCGGGCGTCGGCAAGGACGTGCGCATCGAGGGCGAAAAGCTGGTCGGCGCTACTCTGGTGGTGGACGAGCATCCCGTCCATCTCGAGCTGTTCCGCGAAGAAGATCCGGTTGGAGCCAGATCCTGACCGGCGCAGGCTCTCTCCCACGGAGGAATCTCGCACGTGACGTATCTTCAGAGCGAGACTCCTCGCTGCGCTCGGAATGACATCGCCTAAAGCGCGTCTTTCAGCAGCCTACGCGACACTTCAAAAATCAAACCGATACCCCAGGATCATCTTGGCGATCAGATGGTCCGTGCTGCGGGTCATCCCCACGCCCACGCCAAAGTTGAACTCCCATTTAGGCGAGAGGTTCAGATCGACGCTCGGAAAGATTTGCTGCTGCTGGTCCCTCAGCGGGTCGAAGCCTGTGACCGGACCGAGCGAGCCGTAGTACTCGAGTCCGGCGGCAATCTTGGGATTGAGATCGTAGCTGAACTTGAAGTTCGGCGAGAACTCAAATCCCCTCTTGACGCTGGGTCCGTGGAACGCGCGGTCTACGGTGGGATTGAACGACCAGTACCAGCGCCCCTGCTTTTTGTCGATGATGGGCCGGATTTCCCAGGTCCAGGTGTCTGCTGAAAAGATCGGGCGCTGATAGCCGAATTCCTGCGAGATGCTGACGCCCACCGGCCAGCGCCAACTCTCGGGGACGCGGAAGCGCGGACGGATGTGGTCCCCGACCCAGTCCCAGCCGTTCCCGTTTCGCGCGCTGGTGAAGATGTAAAAGCCCGTCTCGAACCAGGGAGTGAACCCGCGGGTGATCTCAACGGTCTCGTGCCAGGCGTGCTCGCTCGGCAGAACGCCGTCTTGGCGGGTCTTGCTGCCCTCGAAGGTGAAATTGCTGTGCAGCTCGACCATGGTATGACCAGGCTCGACGGTGTCGTAGCTGTAGACCTGGATTTCGTAGTTGTCTTGTGAGAGAACCCGCGATGGCAGGAAGAGAAAAGTTGAAGTGTAAAGGATAAAGGGTAAAACCCGAAAGCTCAGTACAAAAGTTAGCGTGTGAAGGATGAAGGTTGATATACAAAGGTTGAACCGCAAGGGCTGGAGGTGAGAGACAGAGCGTCTAGTTCGTCTCTCGTCGGCTTTCATCCTTTAACCTTTACACTTTAACCTTTAGCCTTCAACCTTTCTTTTTTACCCCCCAAGCGTCGCATAGGCTGTGGTGAGTTTCAGGTTGACCCGCTGTCCTGACGAGTCAACTTCCAGGGTTTGGAAGGGATTCGGCTGGTTGGGGTGCTGGTTCTCCCAGGCGAGCTTTTGGAACGACTTCAGCCCGTCGAGCACCTGTCGCAGGCCCGCTGCCGCCGCCTGCGTCGTACAATCGAGTCTTATATCCAGGCGAACTTTGTCTGCGGCGTCCACGTTGTAAGAGAGCGCCTCCACATTCGCGAAGGCTTGCGACCAGTCGAGCTCCAGGTTTTCCTGCCCAGGCATGGAGCCTTTGAACCAGTCCGAGACGCCCGGCCCGACAGCCACCCCCCAGATGGGCGACTCCTTGCTGGCTTCGTCCAGCACCGTTTTGAACCGGCTGTTCGATCCCAGGCTGGCGGCGCTTCCGGCGCGAGCTTGAAGCATCGGGCCGAGCGAGCTGCGAGAGCCGAAAGCGCCCAAGGAGTCTCCCAGGACGGCGACGCAAGTCGCGGCTGCGTCCGGCTCAAAGCAGTAAGCGTTGAGCCCGGCAATCTGCACAGGCGCGAGTCCCTTGCCGGCCGCGCCGTCAGAAATCGCCTTCAAGCTGAAGCGGCCCGTGGCGAGGCCGTAAAGATCGAGGCCCGAGCTGCCTGACTTCCAGCCGAGCACGACCTCATCGACGTCGGCTTCCTGGATGCTGAGCTGTGTCAGAGACTTTTCCAGGTTTCTGATCTGCGGGGCGAGGTAGCGCTGGCGAAGGCGCTCGTAATTCGGCAACTGACGGAGCTTGGCGGAGTTTGAATACTCCAGGCGCACAGTCTCAGGCGGAAAGCTCCTGAGCGCCTCCGCGACGATGTCTTCAGCCGGAAGCCGCGCCGGCGCCGCCAGCACGGCCAAAAGCAGAACGATCAAGATTCGCACTCTCAATTCCAACCTCCGAAATCACACAACTGGATTCTATCTGCAACGCGCACGGCGAACACGCAACAACCGTTTAGATGGCTCCCCCGGCGGGGGCGGTCACTGAGATTCGCAGAAATATCCGTGCTCCGATCGCCGAAGCATCTCACGATAATCCTGGCGCGACGCCAACTCAGGCTTAGTAGTATACTGGGTTTCGATGCCAGTTGACACGCGTCTCACCTACGAAGATTATTGCCTCCTCCCGAGCGACGGGAAGCGGTACGAGATAATCGACGGAGAACTGTACGTGACGCCGTCACCCCAGTTTGCGCATCAAATCTCCGTCACGCGAATGACGCGTTATCTCTCGGCCTTCGTCGAAGATAACCAGCTGGGTCTGGTCTTCGTGGCCCCCTTTGACGTGGTGTTTTCCCGGTTCGACGTCGTCGAACCGGACATCCTGTACGTATCAAAAGCTCGTTCGGAGGTGTTGACTCGGAAAAACGTTCAGGGGGCTCCCGATTTGGTCATCGAGGTCGTTTCGGAGAGCACTGCGAAAATAGACCGCACGATCAAACTCAAGCTCTACGCCCGTTTTGGAGTTCTCGAATACTGGATCTTTGATCCGAACGGCCCATCGGCGAAAATCTATCGGCGTCAGCACGGGGCGCTGGAACTCGTCGCAACGCTCGGCCCGAACGATTCATTCACGACCCCACTGCTTCCCGGCTTTAGCCTGCCTCTGAAGAAGCTGGTTGAGTAGTTTCCCCGTAGGCGACCTGTCGCTCTACTCTGCCTGATACACCACCTTGCCCCCCACCACCGTCAGCACTACGCGCACATCCTTGATCCTCGCCGGCGGGATGCTGAAGAGGTCGTCAGAGAGCACGACCAAGTCAGCGAGTTTGCCGGGGGCGATGGTACCCTTTTCCTTTTCCTCAAACGCCGCGTAAGCGCTGCCCTGGGTGTAGGCGCGAAGGGCTTCCTCGAGCGTCAGCCGCTGCTCCGGAAACCAGCCGCCGGGATGCTTGCCGTCGAGAGTAGCGCGCGTCACCGCCGCGTAGACGCCCAGCAGCGGATTGAGCGGTGCAACAGGCCAGTCCGTGCCGAAGGCGAGCGGCGCTCCGGCGTCGAGCATCGACCGCCAAGCATAGCTGGTGCGGGCGCGCTCCTCGCCGATGCGTTTTTCGGCCCAGCGCCCGTC
>QHZK01000245.1:6189-6413 GCA_003224635.1 Acidobacteriota bacterium
GCGAAACGCGCAAAGTCCTCGGGGCGCACGTGCTGGGCGTGCTCGATGCGAAAGCGACGGTTGCGAGCGTCGTCGCCGCCGGCCCGCGCGAAGATGTCGAGTATTTCGGCGGTGGCGCGATCGCCGATGGCATGAATGGCTGGTTGAATGCCGGCCTTGTCGCTCCCGGCCACCGCCTCCTCCATGCGGGACGTTGGCTGCATCAGCGGCAACGGCAGGCCGCG
>QHZK01000246.1 GCA_003224635.1 Acidobacteriota bacterium
GCATCCGACGCTTCGTTGGTTGCAGGGTGCAACGCCGGAGGACGCAATCTTATATCTTGTTTATTAAGTTACAAGTAAAGCCGAGGTAATTAGATGGTTATCTTTTAATCTGTTGACTGGACTAAACTTGGAGCTCACTATCAGGCTGTTCTTGGCGCGAGCGAGGTCTTCGTGGTAAGGCTTCCGGCGGGGGAAGGGGCGGAGGATCCGGTAGTCAGGGGTCCGCCACGGGGGGCGGGAAATGTGCTCGCTTGGAGTCTTCGAGGCCGATCTAGGCACTGTCAAAAGCTCCAAAAACAACCCTAACTAAACCATAAGCCGCCACCGGTTCGACTTGCCCGCCTCGAAAAGGAGGCCACTCATTCTTCAAATACATGGCTTAGTGCAGGGCGCCCCGGCAGATTTTGCTGGCCTGGAGCTAACTGCCAAGCTTACTTCTGCATACGCGGCGAGAACTGTGGAACTTATAGTGAATATCCTACGATCTGGCGGCACTATCGTGCCATCACCTACCACCTCCGTTCTATTGTCAGGCGCTGTCCTACACGTTTATCGTTAGAGGCTGTTGGAGTGTGGAAATGATCTAATTTGGGCGCTCGAACTGGGCCCCCGTTCTGGATAACTGTTTGGGGACGAGAGGATGCCATGATCGACAGAAGCTCTTCCCAAAAGCTGCGTAGAGTCCCGTAGCGTGGTCTCGCCGTCAGGTTATTCAACATTGCCGGAATCAGCAGGGGCACACTATTAACGGACGTAGCCGAGCCGCCTCGCAATTTGGCAACAGCTCGGTCCGGCGATGGTAATGACGCTGCACGTAAGAGTGGAGGAGAGTCTCATGGGCCTTGAACAACTCGCGCCGGCCTGCCTGCGTGTCTGGAGAGCGGGAATACTTGTTTCTTGCTTTGTTTCGGGCTTTGCGTGGCTCGTCAGTACCGACGCGCACCCGAGAGGCGGCATTACTCTTGCGGCAAACGGATCGCTGCCCGGTACCAAAGCCAATCAGCTGACTCAAGCTCGCTTGGCGGCGACCTATGGCAAACTGCCTCTTACCTTCGAGGCCAACCACGGCCAGACTGACAACAAGGTGAAGTTTTTGGCTCGCGGCCGGGACTACGCCCTGTTCCTGACCGCCACCGAGGCCGTGCTCTCTTTCAAGAAGCGCGCAGAGCCGGGTGGCGACGACGAACTCTCGCCCAAGACCCAAGCTTCCGAACGCGAAAGTGGCGACTCCGGAACCAGGGGGAGGCCGCCAGTTTTGGTGGATATGAAGCTGGTAGGGTGTAACCCAGCCCCGGAAGTCTCCGGACTCGAGCGATTACCCTCTACCGCTAATTATTTTATCGGAAATGATCCCAAGAAGTGGCACACCAACGTGCCCACGTACGCCAAGGTGCGGTACAAGGACGTCTATCCCGGCATCGACCTGGTCTATTACGGCAACCAAGGACAACTGGAGTACGACTTTGTGGTCGAACCGGGTGCGGACCCCAGGACGATTCGCCTCACCCTCCAGGGCGGAGGCAGACTGAAACTGGATGCTCAGGGTGATCTCGTCCTCGGGGAGGTCCGGTTCCGCAAGCCCCGACTTTACCAGGAGACCGCCGGCGACCGTCAAGATGTCTCAGGCCGGTATGTGCTCAAGGGCGCTCGCCAAGTCGCCTTTCAAGTGGCCTCCTACGATGCCAGTCGGCCACTCATGATCGATCCGGTCTTGAGTTACTCCACTTTTCTCGGCGGCAGCAACTTCGACCAGATAAACGGCATTGCGGTGGATTCCTCGGGCAAGGCCTATGTTGCGGGGTTCACGTCCTCGAGTCCCTTTCCGACGACTTCGGGAGCCTTCGACGCCACTTACGGGGGTAGTAGCGACGTCTTCGTGTCCAAGTTCAACCCCAGCGTTAGTGGATCCAGTTCGCTCATTTACTCTACTTACATTGGCGGAAGTTTTGGTGAACAAGCACTCGCCATTGCCGTCGATTCCTCGGGTGTCGCTTACGTCGCCGGCCAGGCACTCTCGAGCAACTTCCCAACGACTGCCGGAGCCTTTGACACCACTTACAACGGGAACGGTGACGCGTTCCTGCTTAAACTGAGTGCGACCGGTTCGTCGCTTCTTTACTCGACTTACTTGGGCGGCAGCGGGCTCGACCAGGCGCTAGGCGTTGCCTTGGACTCGTCGGGTAACATCTACATGGCAGGGCAAACGTTCTCGACTAACTTCCCCACGCTGAACGCGCTTCAGACGGCCAACGGCGGCCTTCAAGACTCCTTCGTGGCAGAGTTCACCAACAGCGGCTCGCCGCTCTACTCGACCTACCTAGGAGGCAGCGGCTACGACCAGGCCAACGGCATCGCGGTCGACGCCTTGGGCCGCGCCTATGTGACGGGATACACTACTTCACCTGACTTCCCTGTGCACAACGCACCTGCCGTAGGAGCTGCGTGCAGCAGTTGCGCCAACAACACCAATGACGCATTCGTAGCGGCGATAGGCGCCAACGGGACGGGGTTTGTCTACTCGACCTACTTGGGCGGCAGCGGCGACGACCAGGGGATGGGCATCGCCGTGGACGCAGTGGGCAATGCCTATGTGACGGGATCCACATTTTCGACTAATTTCCCCACCACGGTCGGAGCCTATCAGCGGTCCCTGCTCGGCTCGAGCAGTGCCTTTGTGACCCTGGTAGACACCAACGGATCCACGCTGGGCTACTCGACCTACCTGGGAAGCGGTGGCAACACCTATGGCCAAGCCATCGCCGTGGCCGGTGGAAACGCCTACATCGGGGGATCAACCAATGCAAGCAGCCTCCCGCTGGTTGGCGCCATCCAGTCCGGCAATGCAGGCGGTGTGGATGCCTTCGCCGCGGAGATCAACCCCACGGGATCGGCAATTTCCTTCTCGACGTATTTCGGCGGCTCCGCCTACGATCAAGTAACCGCTGTCGCGATTAACTCAGGAAACATGTACATCGCGGGGAGCACCCACTCGACTGACCTTCCCACCGCGCAGGCCTACCAGGGCAGTTACGGCGGCGGCGACTCGGACGCCTTCCTGGCCAAGATTCAAATCTCAACCGTGAGCCTGTCGCCCGGCTCCCTGACTTTTTCCGCTCAGCAGGTTGACACTACGAGCCCGCCACAACCCGTGACATTGACCAATAGCGGCTCCTCCTCCTTGAGCATCACCAGCATCACGTTCACCGGGTCGAACAGCGGCGACTTCGCCCAGACCAATAACTGTGGCAGCTCGGTAGCCCAAGGGGCCAGTTGCACCATCAACGTGACGTTCACCCCAGCGGCCAGCGGACCTAGAAGCGCGACCCTGACCGTAAACGACAACGCTTTCGGCAGTCCACATACTGCCAGCGTCGCGGGCACGGGTACTTCTTCAACGGGCGGCTCGCCTGCGGCCAGCCTGTCGCTCACGGCCCTGGCGTTTGGCAACCAGAGCCTCGGCAGCACGAGCCTGGCTCAGACCATGACGCTCTCGAACTCGGGTACAGCATCGCTGAGTATCACGAGCATCGCCATCTCCGGAACCAACGCTGGGGACTATGGTCAGTCAAACAACTGCGGGAACTCTTTGGCGGCCGGGGCCAATTGCGCGATCAACGTGACGTTCTCCCCAACCGCAATGGGCGCACGCAGCGCGTCCTTGACGGTCACCGACGACGACAGTGGCAGCCCCCAGACCGCGAGCCTCACCGGGAGCGGCGCCACGTCTTCGGGCTCCGCGCCAACTCTCGTGCAGGTCCAGAACAACATCATTACGACGACCACCGCTCAAGCCTCTTGGTCCGTGAACATTACGACGACAGCCGGCGACCTGCTGGTCGCGTTTTGTCGGGAATCCTCAAGCGGCACCGACAATTTCAGCGTTACCGATTCTGCCGGTCAGACCTGGACTCAGACAACCAGCGGGTACAAGAACGAAGGCACCAGCGGCCCGCGCAGCGGCATGTTTTATGTTGCCAATTCGGCCGCGGTGACCAGCGTAACCGTGAATTACACAACCCCAGGGGGTGTGACCAAGCCTGGCATTATGGTGTTTGAAATCTCAGGCGCGGCGAGTTCCGGCGTGGCGGATGGCTCGGTCAACAATGGGACTGCTGCTTCCACTACGACCTCGACCAGCGGGAGCCTGACGAGCAGTAATGCGAACGACATGCTCATCTTGGCGACGGATACGTCAGGAGACGAGACGGGCTGGACGGCCGGGGCCGGCTACACGATACCGAACAACAGCGTGAGGACCGGCAGCAGCGGATCGAACGTTCGCATGGCCATGCAATACCAAGTCGTCGCATCCCCTCAGACCAACGCGTCGGCGGCGATGACCTACGCGAACTCGAACTGGAACGGCAATATTTTTTCCGCCTTCAAGGGAGGCACTTCGACAAGCGGCCCGCCGGCGGGCTTGACGCCGACTTCGCTGACGTTCGCCAGCCAGACCGTGAGTTCAACCAGCGCCGCTCAGGCGGTTGCCTTGCAAAACGGGACCAGCTCGCCCCTCAGTATCTCAAGCATCGGCTTCACAGGGACCAATAGCGGCGACTTTGCGCAGACCAATAACTGCGGCACGAGCCTGGCGGCAGGGGCGAGTTGCTCGATCGATGTCACGTTCACCCCGACGGCGATCGGGACGAGGAGCGCCACATTGACGGTCACCGACAATGCCAGCAACAACCCGCAGACAGCGAGCGTGACAGGCACGGGCGCTGGTCTGCCGGGTCTCTCGCCTTCCCCCGTACCATCGTTTGGGAACCAGAATGTAGGCGTCACAAGCGCCGCTCAGGCCGTAACCCTCTCTAACCCCACCAGCACGGCGTTGAGCATTACCAGCATCGCCTTTACCGGGACCAATCCCGGAGACTTCGGGCAGACCAACAACTGTGGGTCAAGCGTGGCGGCAGGAGGGAATTGCACGATCAACGTGACCTTCACCCCGACGGTCGCCGGGTCGCGGAGTGGGACGCTGACGGTCACCGACAATGCCAGCAACAGCCCCCAGACCTCTGGCGTGTCGGGCACGGGTACTGCGCCCCCTAGCCTCTCGCCTTCCCCTGTGCCAGACTTCGGTAGCCAGAGTGTGGGCACAACCAGCGCGGCCAAAGTGGTGACCCTCTCGAACCCCAGCGGCGTGGCGTTGACCATTACCAGCATCGGCTTCACCGGGACCAATCCCGGAGACTTTGGGCAGACCAACAATTGCCCTATCAGCCCTTCAACCTTG
>QHZK01000247.1 GCA_003224635.1 Acidobacteriota bacterium
GGCCATGACCATTGCGGCTGTGCCAAGAAAGTCCCTCCGGCTTAGGTTAGAAGTGACCGATCTCGAGGGGCGGTCGTTCATGAGTTCTTACGCGGGCGCGGGCAACAGCTCGACGATAGCATTGTAGTCAGGCACGCCGCTCGCGTCGAGGCGCCCGGCGGGGATCAAGACATTGACCTCCGGCCAGTGGCCCTGCAAGTAACCGGGCTTGATGCGGTCCACTCTGACCCGCCCGCGGAATTCACCGACTTCGCTCCGCAGAATTACGGGGTCCCCGGCGCTCAAGCCGAGTTTCCGGGCGTCCTCGGCCGCCATCAGGATATCGTGCCGGCCGGCGCCGGTCAACGGGTCGAAGCCCGCGTTGATGATGCTGTTGAACTGCTTGCCGCGGCGCGTGGTCAGCAAGAATCGCCCCTCGGGAATTTTCTCGTCGGGCAAGTCGATCGCGGTGAAGTGGCCCTTGCCGTCAGGAGTCAGGAAGCGGTCGGCGAGCAGGCGGGGGCCGCCATACTGGAAGTTGTCGCCCTTTTTCCGCAGGCTGGCGATGCCGCGATAGGTCGGGCACACGCGGTCGATCTCGGCGCGAATGTCACTCGTGTTCTGCCAGGGGAAGGCCTTCGCTGCCCGCGCGGGGTCAACGCGGCGAGCCACAAGCACGGGGATTTCCCACTCGTCGCGTGTCTCGCCGGGCCGCGGGCCGGGGACCTCGGGGCTGTAGATGATGCGCCGCTCGGTACTGGTCTCCGTCCCGCCGCCGCGCTGCTCGTAGCGCGTGCGCGAAGGCAGCAGGACAACCAAGTCAGCCGGCTCGACGAGCATCGTCGGACTGGCAACGATGTCCTGGTGGACGCGCAAACCGATGCGGCCGAGCGCCCGCCGCACCAGGTCCGGCTCGGGCAGCGTATCGAGGAAGTTGCCGCCGCTTTGCCACAGCGCGTCGATCTCACCGCGTCCGGCGGCCAGGACCATTTCCGCTGCGCTCAGGCCTTTCCAAGCGGGCGGCGCGAAGCCCCAGTACTCCGGGGTCGCGAACCGGCGGGCATTCTCTTCGTTCGCCGGCGCGCCCATCACGTACGAGCCCGGCAGCGCGCCCATCTCGGCGCCGCCCTGGACCCCGCTGTGGCCCCGAATGGGCATCAGTCCCGTGTGAGGACGGCCCACGTTGCCACGAGCCAGTTGAAGGTTGACGATGGCGCGCACGTTGTCGCTGCCGTAGCGGTGGTGAGTAACGCCCATGCTCCACACGATGATAGCGGTCCCCGCCTTGCCGAACGCCTCAGCGAAGCGGAACATGTCGGCGCGCGCGAGCCCCGAGCCGCGCTCGAGCGCGTCCCACGCGAGCCCGCGCGCTTTGGCTTCTACAGCATCCCAGCCCACCGTGCGGCTGGCGATGAATTCCCGGTCCAACCAATTGTTCTCGACCAGGTGCTTGAGGACTCCGTAAAAGAATGGAACGTCCCCGCCAACGTTGATCTGGAAGAAGTCGTCGGCGATGCGGGTTCCGAACAGGGCGCTTTCGGCGACCGACGGCACCCAGTAACGCTCCATGCCGGGCTCGAGATACGGGTTGACCAGGAAAACCCTGGTGCCTGCCTTCTTCGCATAGTAGAGGTACTTGGTCGAGACCGGCTGGTTGTTGGCGGGATTCGAGCCCACGAACACGAGCAGGTCGCTGCCGATCCAATCCGAATAAGAGCACGTGGTGGCCCCGCAGCCCACGGTCGAGTTCAAACCCGAGGTCGAGGGCGCATGACAGATGCGCGCCGCGTTATCGACGTGGTTTGTTCCGATAAAACGGGCGACCTTTTGGTGGGCGTAGTAGGCCTCATTGGTGAGGCCCCGCGAGGTGAGATACCACGCCACGCGGCGAGGGTCCGCCGAGCTCAGGCGATCGGCGATGAGACCGACCGCGTCATCCCAGGAAACGCGGCGAAACCCTTGGTCGCCCTTGTGGCGCACCATCGGGACGGCGAGCCGCCCGAGGCTGCGCAGCTCCTTTTCTTTCGACCCGCGCAGACGCTCGACGTCCTCGAGCGCGCGCCAGTCCATCGCCGGCATGGTGTTCAGGCGCAAGAGCTGCAACCGCACGGCGCACAGGTGAATGCCCTGCATCGTCCAGTCGCGCATCCCCGAGGTGCCGAGCGCGCAGCCGTCGCAGCAGCCGTCGCGCAGGATGCGCCAGGCGTAGCCGAGGTTGTCGCGGTTTTTCCACAGCGCGTCCAGAATGTCCTTGTAGTTGTTGGGGTGCCGCTGGTTGAGCCCGAAGGGAACAAGGCTCACCCAGTGTCGACCTGACCTCTGATCCCTCTCTGCCTGGACGTTCATTCTTCCTCGCTCAGGTAATTTTTCTGAGCCGCGCGGCGTTTGAACTCTGAAAAAGCAAGGGCATCCAGCTTACGGTCGAGTCTAACTACTAGTAACGGGCCAATGCAACCTCAGATTACGACCTGGCCTGTAACAAACCATCCCCTAGCCTCCCCTACCTGGATTATTCAGGAATGCGGCCACACCTGCAAAGATTAAATTAAAGGGGGGAAGGCTTTAAGAACGTTTCACACAGAGTTCCCGGAGCCGCTCATCCATGAGATCGCTTGGGACTTCAACACCGAGAACACGGAGGAGGAGCGCGAAGACGGTCTGCCGTCGCTCGGTGTTCTTCGTCAGTTCTTTCTTTGTGCCCTCCGTACTACTAAGTCGGAACTTTGTCGCGAGGCGCGAAGATTTTTTCGCTTGCCACTTGCCCCAAGCGACTTGCCACTCCCGGCCAGTTTGGTTGCGGCCTTGCCGCGCTAGGTTAAACGCTCTTCTTCGCGTTCGCCGGAGGACTCATGCATAGGGTGAAAGGTGCCGATGCTCAGGTTATGGAATCGAGGTCTCCTGCGACAGAAGACCGCGACCGCGCGAAGTCATAAAGGCGAGGAATATCTTGTTGATTGCGGGTTGGATCGCTCTAGCTGCTGGCAGAAGCGCGCTGGACCTCATCTTGATCTTGGTGGCGGCGGTCCTGGTGGCGGCGAGTCTTGCCGTGATCGGGGCGGGGCTCGCCTGGGTGGCTGCCCTAGTCCGGCGCCTGGCGCGGCAGGTGGAAGTCATCGGGCGCAGGCTCGAAGGCGAGGCCGCGCTCGACGTCAATGAGCGCAAGCAGGCCGAAGCGGAGCTGCGGCGGGCCAAGGAGGCTGCGGAAGCCGCCAGCCAGGCCAAGAGCGCCTTTCTCGCCAATATGAGCCACGAGATTCGCACGCCCATGAACGGCATCATCGGCATGACGGAGCTCGCTCTCGATACCGAACTCACGCCCGAGCAGCGCGAGTACCTGAGCATGGTCAAGAGTTCGGCGGATTCCCTGGTGACCATCATCAACGACATTCTGGACTTCTCGAAAATCGAGGCGGGCAAGCTCGATCTCGACCGCACCGAGTTCAACTTGCGGGGCTGCCTGGAGGAGACCATCAAGACGTTCGCCCTCGAGGCGCACCGGAAGAGGCTCGAGCTGATTTGCGACATCGGGCCGGACTTGCCCGAATCCGTGATCGGCGATCCCACGCGCCTGCGTCAGATTATCGTGAACCTGCTCGGAAACGCCGTCAAGTTCACCGAGCGCGGCGAGGTGGGATTGCGCGTCGAGAGCGATGCCCGAAGCGAGGACGCGCTCTCACTGCACTTCACCGTCAGCGACACGGGCGTTGGGATTCCACCCGAGAAGCACCGGCTCATCTTCGAGGCTTTCGCGCAGGCGGACCGCTCGACGGCGCGCCGGCACGGAGGCACGGGACTGGGCCTCTCGATCTCCGCTCGCCTGGTGGAGCTTATGGAAGGCCACACCTGGGTCGAAAGCGAGCCTGGCCGGGGAAGCAAGTTCCATTTCACCGCGCTCTTTAACCTGGCGAAGCAGCCGGCCCCGCAGCCCTTGACCTCGGAAAACGTCAGCCTGACGGGTGTCCGCATCCTCGTCGTGGATGATAATGAGACCGCGCGGCGGACTCTCGCAGACTTGCTCGCCCGCTGGAGCATGAAGCCGGAGCCGGTGGAAGACGCGGAGATGGCTCTCGCGACGCTCCACGCTGCGGGCAGCTCAGGAGAGCCCTTCGCCTTGGTCCTGACCGACTCCCACATGCCGGGTGTGGACGGCTTCGCGCTGGCGGAGAAGATCAAGGAGAATTCCCACCTGACGAGCGCCGTGATCATGATGCTGACTTCCGCCGGCCTGCGAGGCGACGCCGCCCGTTGCCGCGAGCTGGGCATCTTGGCTTATCTGACGAAGCCGATCAGTCAATCGGAACTGCGGCAGGCCATCCTGAAAGTTCTTGGCCTGAAGGTTCTCGGCGCCCAGTCGGCGGGGGCCGCGCCTGCCAGCCTGGTTACGCGTCACTCGCTGCGCGAAGCGGGTCGGCCCGTGCGCGCGCTGGTGGCTGACGACGACCGCGTTAACCAGGCGCTGGTGGTCCGGCTGCTCGAAAAGGAAGGACACGAAGCGGTCACGGTGGACAACGGCAGGGACGCCCTCGCCCGGCTGGAGAAGCAAGACTTCGATCTCGCCTTGATCGACGTGGAGATGCCTGAGATGGGAGGCATCGAGACCATGGCGCTCATCCGGAAGAAGGAGAGCGCGACCGGAGCGCACCTGCCGATCATCGCCATGACCGCCCACGCCATGAAAGGCGACCAGGAGCGGTGCCTGGCGGCGGGCGCGGACGCTTATGTATCCAAGCCAGTCAGCCCGCAGCAGCTCCGGGATGGGATTGAAGGCCTGACCTCATCGGCTTCACGGGTGCGCCAGACGCCACCCGCCGCGAACCCTACACGAGACGCGCCCGATCTCGGCCGCGCGCTCGAGCGCGTGGACGGCGACGTCGATCTGCTGAGAAGCATGGCGGCCCTGTTCCTCCGGGACTGCCCGCAACAACTCGCCAAGATACGTGAAGCCGTGTCGCACCGCGACGCCCGGTCTTTGATGTATCTGGCCCACACCGTCAAGGGTGCGGTGGGCAATTTCGCCGCCGCTGCAGCCGTGGAGGCAGCGGGGAGACTGGAGATGATGGGTCGCGACAACGACTTCACCCACGCCAAAGAAGCTTGCCGCAAACTCGAAGAAGCCTTGGAAGGCGTCAGGACGGCGCTCCAGGCGCTTGAAGGGCGGGCGGCCACTGAAGCGCGAAAGCAGGCGTCCCCTCACGCCGAGGCGCTAAGCTGACGGACGGCGCTGTTCAAGGTGTGGCCTGTTCGTGGGCGGTGGGCAGCTTCGCCACATAGCGCTTGACCTTGATGGCTGCTGCTCTGTCGCGGGCCTCGGCAATCTCGTAGGCGGTCTGCATCCGAAGCAG
>QHZK01000248.1 GCA_003224635.1 Acidobacteriota bacterium
TGGTGTCTCCGCCCCCCTAAGGCTCGCGCGAACGCGCCCCTCTAGGGCTCCCGGATGTCTCCGTGTTGAGCGGACTCCGACAGGCGGGCCGAGGGGCCAAGACCTGTCAAGCGGCCGGGGCTGACGGGCTTTCGGGTGGGCTGTCGGTCAAAGACAAAAGAAGGCCTGCCGAGTTATAATAGCGTCTTCAGTTGCACGGACTTTTAGTCAAGGGCAAGACAAAGAGGATTCCGCTCAGTGCTGCCGTCGCTCCATCTTTTCCCGGACCATAGCTTGCCCGACGACAAGTTCCACGACCATTGTGGAGTCTTCGCCGTCCAGGGACACCCGGAGGCGGCCAAGCTCACCTATCTTGGCCTCCACGCTCTCCAGCATCGCGGGCAGGAGAGCGCCGGAATCGCTGCATCCGATGGAGACAAGATAGTCAGCTACAAAGGCATGGGCCACGTCGCCGAGGTGTTTACGGAGGAAGTGATAAACACCCTCAAGGGGGACTCGGCCATCGGGCACACGCGTTACTCGACCGCTGGCGACACCGATCTCAAGAACGCGCAGCCCCTGGTGGTGAGCTGCCAGAAGGGGCAGGTGGCGCTGGCGCACAACGGCAACCTGGTGAATGCGCCGTCGCTGCGGAAAGAGCTCGAAAGCCGCGGCGACATCTTCCAGACCACGAGCGACAGCGAAGTGATTCTGCACTACTTCGCCCGCTCCAAGCACACCGGGATTCCCGAAGCGACTGCCGACGCGCTGGACCGGGTGGTGGGCGCCTATTCCCTGGTGATGCTGTTCAAGGACTGCGTGCTCGCCGTGCGGGACCCTCGTGGCTTCCGCCCGCTGTGTCTCGGCAAGCTCGACGGCGCTTACGTGGCCGCTTCGGAGACCTGCGCTTTTGACTTGATCAATGCTCGCTACGTGCGCGAGATCGAGCCTGGGGAAATGGTGATCCTCGACGGGAGCGGGATTTCCTCGCTGCGGTTCGCTCCGCCGGCGCCGCTCTCGCAATGCATTTTCGAGCACGTCTATTTTTCGCGCCCTGACAGCGTGATCTTCGGCCGCCCGGTGCAGAAGAGCCGGGAGATGCTGGGACGGCTGCTTGCTCGCGAGCACCCGGCGCAGGCGGACCTCGTGGTGCCGGTTCCGGACTCGGGCGTTGCGGCCGCGATCGGGTACGCCGAGGAGTCCGGCATCCCCTTGAGATTCGGGCTGATCCGCAGCCACTATGTGGGCCGCACGTTCATCGAGCCCACCCAGGCTATCCGCGATTTCGGCGTCAAGCTCAAGCTCAATCCGGTGCGAAGCCTGCTCGAGGGCAAGCGCGTGGTGCTGGTGGATGACTCCATCATCCGCGGGACAACCAGCCGGAAGATCGTGCGCATCGTAAGGGAGGCCGGGGCGAGCGAAGTCCACGTGCGGATCAGTTGTCCGCCTACGATTTCACCCTGCTACTACGGCATCGACACCCCAACGAAGAAGGAGTTGATCGCCTCGACGCACAACGTGGAAGAGATTCGACAATTCATCGGCGCCGATTCCCTGGGTTATCTCTCGCTCGAGGGCATGCGCCACGCCGTGGGTGATACCCAGGGGCGCTACTGCCTTGCCTGCTATACGGCCAACTATCCCACCGCTGTGCAGGAACCGCTCATCGCGTTACGGAATCGAGAATGAACTTTATGGACCCTCTTGAATCAAGACCGCAGCCCGAACCTTCGCCGCCGGAGACCCCACCGGAGACGTTAGACGCGGCATCGCCGGTAGAGACGACCGTGCAGCCGCCAGAAACCTTGGACTCGGCGACTCCGGCGGGAACCACCCCGCAGCCTGTCGAAAAACGGGGTGAGAGCGCGTGGGAAGTGCTGCGCTCCCTGCTGCTGGTGCTGGCCGGAGTTCTCTGCATTCGCACCTTCGTCGCCGAAGCTACGGTGATTCCCACCGGCTCGATGGAGAGTACGATTCTGGTCGGAGACCACGTCTTCCTCAACAAGCTGCTCTACGGCCCGCGGCTGCCCTATACGCGGTGGCGGCTCCCGGCGATCCGAACGATTCACCGGGGCGACATCGTCGCCTTTCACTATCCCCGCAACCCCTCGCTGATGTACGTGAAGCGCGTCATCGCGGTGGGCGGCGATGTAGTCAGGATTGTGAACAAGAAGGTCTACGTCAACGGCAGGGCGCATAAGGAGCCCTACGCGCAGTACCAGGGTTCGTACATCCTTCCGCTGCGGGACAACTTCCCGCCTCCGATCTCCCAGATTGATACGCTGCCCGCAGCCTGGGGCCTCGACCCTGGCTGGGCGCGCGAAATGCCCGGTTTCATCAAGGACGACGGTCTTCACGTGCCCGAGGGTTATATGTTCGCCATGGGCGATAACCGCGACAACTCGCAAGACAGCCGCTTCTGGGGCTTCGTGCCGGTCGGTAACGTGGTGGGCGAGCCTCTGTTCGTCTACTGGTCTTACGACGCGCCTACCAAGGAGTGGACCGACGACGACTGGTCGGCCCGGGCGAAGTTCGACTGGGAGATTCTCTCCAACTTCATCCGGAAGACGCGCTGGTCGCGGACGGGAAAAAGCTTTTAACAAAAGGGGTTAACGATTAATAATAAATCGTGAATATTGTGAATTATGTATGGTGAATTCAGAGCAGGGTGGTTCACTCTTCTTTCATGATTTCTCATCGGATCATTCGTCGGGTTTGTTCATCCTCTGCGAGACATCGTTCACTACTCACCACATACAATTCACAATTCATAACTCATAATTCAGCCTTTACCCTTAACCCTTTACACTAGGCTTGTTCGAACCCGACCCCTAATCCCTGATCCCCGACCATGCGCTACCGAGACGCGGGCGTTGACATCGACGCCGCCATCCGAGCGAAGGCCCGCATCAAGCGGCTGGCGCGGCAGACATTCAACCCGCGGGTGCTGAGAGAGGTCGGGGCGTTTGGCGGTTTCTTTGCCTTGGGCGGCCTGCCTCGCGACGCCGTCCTGGTCGCAAGCGTCGACGGGGTGGGGACCAAGCTCAAGATCGCCTTCGCGCTCGGCCGCCACTCGACCATCGGCGCCGACCTGGTCCACCACTGCGTGAACGATATTGCGGTCCACGGCGCGACGCCGCTCTTCTTTCTGGACTATCTCGCCACCGGAAAACTTCACCCGGATGTGATCGCGGAGGTCGTGAAGGGCATGGCGCGGGCCTGTCGCGCCGTCGGATGCGCCCTGATCGGAGGTGAGACGGCTGAGATGCCGGGCTTTTATCCACCCGGCGAGTACGACCTGGCCGGGTCGATCGTGGGCTGGGTCCGCCGCCGCCAGATTGTGGATGGCAGCCGCATCCGGCCCGGCGACGTGATCCTCGGCCTGCCCTCGCTCGGGCTGCACACCAACGGCTACTCGCTGGCCCGCAAGGTGCTGCTCGAACAGGCGGGTATGAAGCTGGCGGACCGCGTGCCCGAACTTGGCCAGAAGCTGGGTGACGAGTTGCTCCGGCCGCACCGGTGTTACTGGCCTGTGCTCGAACCGCTGCTTCGGAAAGGCTGGCTCAAAGGTCTGGTCCACGTCACCGGAGGCGGGCTGACCGATAATCCCCCGCGCATCCTGCCGCCGGGCTGCACGGCAGAGATCCGATTGGGTTCCTGGCCGGTGTTGCCCATCTTCGAGCTGATTCAGCGCGCGGGCCGGGTCCCCGAGCGCGACTGTCTTCGGACGTTCAACATGGGGATCGGCATGATGCTCGTGGTGGCGGGGCGGGAAGCCGAGCGCGTCACTGCGCTTCTCAAGAGCAAACGCGAAAAGTTCTGGACCATCGGGCACATCGTCAAGGGTAAGCCAGGGGTAAGATACGTCCAAGCATGAGTTCGGAGTTACGCAGTTCGGAGTCCGCGAGTTTTTGACTCTGAACTCCGAACTCCTGAACTCCGAACCGATATGGCGGCAATGAAGAACTTGGGAATTCTACTTTCGGGGCGAGGCTCGAACTTCGAAGCCATCGCGCGCAACGTTCAGGCCGGCGAAATTCCCGCCAGAATCGCCGTGGTGATCAGCAACCTCCCGGAAGCTCCGGGCCTGGCGCGAGCGCGAGAGATGGGTTTCGATGCGCGCTTCATTCCGTCCAAAGGTAAGGAGCGCGAGGCGTACGACCGCGAAGTGGTCGCGGCCCTCAAGGAATGCCAGGTGGACATTGTGTGCCTGGCAGGCTTTATGCGCGTGCTGAGCCCCTATTTCGTGCGCGAGTTTCCCAATCGCATCCTGAACATTCACCCCGCCCTCTTGCCCGCCTTCCCCGGTATGGACGCCCAGAAACAGGCGCTCGAATACGGCGTGAAGCTCACGGGCTGCACCGTGCACCTGGTGGATGAAGGCGTCGATCGGGGACCCATCGTCTGCCAAGCCGTCGTCCCGGTGCTGGACGATGACACCGTCGAGTCCCTGTCGGCTCGAATCTTGAAGGAGGAGCACCAAATCTACGCCGAGGCGATTCGCCTGCTGGTGGAGGACCGCATTCGTGTTGAAGGCCGCCGCGTGATACCCGACCAACCGGGCGGCGGGGTCGCCGCCGGCGCTCGCGAGAGGACCGTCCCATGACTGTTACATCACGGTATGACATACCCCGATGAGCATGAGTTGGGCTCGACCTTGGCGTAGCGGCCGCTCAGGTTTTTCTCCGTATAATTGTTCGTGACATGGGCTGAAAGTGGTAGACTTTTCGGCAAGGGGGGATCTTACCGATGCGACAAGGCCACGCTCTTTGCCAAGAAGCGGAGCTAGCTTCCCACCTCACCCCGGCGTGTCACGTGGCAAACGACCTTCTGCTAAAATGCTTGACTGAAGATGAACCTGGACGAGCAACTCGCCTACCTGACCAAGGGCGCGGAAGAGACGATTCGCCTTGGGGAGTTGCGCTCGAAACTCGAGCGTTCAGCGCGGACCGGCGCGCCGCTCCGGGTCAAAGCGGGTTTCGACCCCACGGCGCCCGACATCCACCTGGGCCACACCGTCCTGATCCGCAAGCTGAAACACTTCCAAGACCTCGGCCACACCGTGATCTTCCTGATCGGAGACTTCACGGGGCTGATTGGCGATCCCTCCGGGCAGAACGTGACGCGCAAGCCCATGACGCCGGAAGAAGTGGCGGCGAACGCGGAAACCTACAAAGCGCAGGTCTTCAAGATTCTCGACCCCGAGAAGACGGTGGTGGATTTCAACAGCCGCTGGCTCGAC
>QHZK01000249.1 GCA_003224635.1 Acidobacteriota bacterium
CCTGGTCTCGTTTGCCGGTAACGTGACGTTCAAGAAGGCGGAGAACCTGCGCGCCGTGGCGCGCGAGATTCCGCTCGACTGCCTGCTGACCGAAACCGACAGCCCTTATCTCGCCCCGGCGCCCTATCGCGGCAAGCGCAACGAGCCGGCCTACGTGCGCGAAGTCACTCGCGCGGTTGCTGAGCTCCACAGCCTGAGCGAGGAAGAGATGGGCCGGCGCGCCGTCCAAAACTTTGCGCGGTTCTTTGGGCTTAACGTGAGCGAGTCAGTAGGTCGGTAAATGAGGGTGTCCGTAACAACATAAGGCTGACAAACTGACAGACTTTTCGCTTCATTCGACAAAGCTGTTTGCCGAACAACGCGGAACGGGGTGCGCGACATAGAAGTTGGAGTGGGCTACTTTAAGGCCATTTACCGGCGCTACCGTCAAGCTGATCGGGGGCTGAAGCGGGTGATCAGGTCTCCTGGCTTCATTTCAACCTTTCGACCACCACCATCCACAAACCATGCCACAAACCATAATCGATCCGCAGCGCCTGACTGATGCGGTCGCCGATTTGGTAGCGATCGAGTCCATCAACCCTGCGCTGGTACCGGGCGGGAGCGGCGAGCTTAAGGTTGCCCGGCACGTCGCCGAATTCCTGAGCTATGCCGGGCTCGAGGCCGAAGTGGTGGAAGCCGCTCCGGGCCGGTTCAATGCGGTAGGCGTTCTGCGGGGACGGGGAGGCGGCCGGCGCTTGATGTTGAACGGGCACCTTGACACCGTAGGCGTGGACGGGATGGAGGGGCCTTTCTCGGCGCGCGTTGAAGGCGGCCGGCTGTACGGCCGCGGCGCTCAAGACATGAAGGGAGGAGTGGCCGCCGCGCTCGTGGCAGTCGAGGCGCTCGCCCAGGAGGGCTCGCTCGATGGCGACGTCATCGTCGCCGCCGTGGCCGACGAAGAGTACGAAAGCGCGGGCACTCGCGCGCTTCTTCGAAGCGGCATGACCGCAGAGGCGGCGATCGTGATGGAGCCGACCGGCCTCGAGGTTGTGACAGCCCACAAAGGGTTTGCCTGGGCGGAGGTCAAGACGCAGGGCCGCGCCGCGCACGGCAGCCGCCCAGAAGAGGGGCGGGACGCCATTGCCTTTATGGGCCGCGTGCTGGGCGAGATCGAGAGGCTTCAGGCGAAGTTGACCGCCGCCCCCAGACACCCGCTGCTCGGCCACGGCTCGGTCCACGCTTCGCTGATCTCGGGAGGGCAGGAATGGTCCAGCTATCCGTCGGAGTGCCGCTTGAGCCTGGAGCGCCGGCTGTTGCCGGGAGAGGACGCTGAGACGTTCGACCGCGAACTCAGCGAAGCCTTGTCGCGACTGTCGAGCGAGGACCCGGAGTTTCGCGCCCATTACAGGCTCGGCTACTCGGCGCTGGCTCTCGAGACCGAGCGGGACAGCCTGATCGCCCGGACGGTGTACGACTGCGCCCGGCGCATCGCCGGAGTTAAGGCGAAGTTCGGCGGCCAGAGTTTCTGGACGGACGCTGCACTGCTCAGCGCAGCGGGTATTCCGAGCGTCCTGTTCGGCCCGGGCGGATCAGGACTCCATTCGGCGGTCGAGTGCGTTCGACTGGACGATGTGGCGCTTTGCGCCCATACCCTTGTGGCCTGCGCCAGGGCTTTTTGCGGCGAGGCAGGAGGAACCAAGGCGTTAGACGTCGCGCCGTAGGCGGGAGTATGGCGTCGGTCTATCGCTGACACTGCCCAGGATTTGTCGGTTCGCGGATGGCAAACCCATGTCGGCCAAGTCGGCCATCAGTAGGGTCGTCGCCCCTGTTTCTTATGCCCGGCAGAATTTTCCATTCCTCAATTCTGAAATTGAGACCAATTTAACTTGCTCTTGAGAATCTTCGGCCCGAATCGTGAATCGGACCGGAAGCTGCCGCGCAGTTTTGCCAATTCCTTCGGGATTTGCGTAGGCATTGGTGTAAGCAGGCCAGGCGCGAGGAGGGACCTTCGCGATCTCGCCTACGCGCTGCCGGCGCAGCAAAGTAAGTTTTACACCCGATCCGACAAAAACCAGGGTTTTCCCGCAAATCGGCGGGTAAGTTTTTCTCGGTAATCCTTTGTAAGGTCGACGATGCTCCGACGCGGGAAGCGCTTGACTGGTCTCTCCTTACTCCATGTCTTCCTCCTTTTGGCAGAGCTTGTGCTCGTGCCTACGCGAGCGCTACGGCGCGGGCGGCCCCTGCAAGGAGGTCTCCCCGGCTGGAAGTGCTTGGGCGCTCCCTGAGTCCCTTTTAACCGCAATTCTGTTGGCTGCAAGTTATGACCGAGAAAGTCTGAAAGACCGATAACACCAAAAATCAGGACCTAAAAGGAGGAAAACCTAAGATGGTGAAGATTGGTTCGAGACTGCGCAAGAATTGGCTTGCTGCTGTCATAGCAACACTTGCGACATTTACTGTGGCTTCAGCGGCGTTTGCCCAAGGCACGTGGAAGTCGCTCGCGCCCGTGCCCACCCCCACGGAAGGCATGACCGTTGGGGGCGTGGGCAACCTGATCATCGCCGCTTACGGAGACTCAAGTTCCCTTGGGGACACGAATCTCACACGCATCTACAACATCAGCCACAACACCTGGAGTTCAGGTGCAGACGCTCCCCTGCCGCCTCGCGCCGAGGAGGCGTACGGCTATACGACCAGCGACGGCTTCATGTACGTCATCGGCGGCCGCTCCTTTACAGGTGTGATCAACAACCTGGAGCGCTACGAAGTCGCTACCAATAGCTGGACAACTCTCACTCCCATGCCTACACCCCGTGCCGCCGCGGCTGCCGCGGTTATCGGTAGCGGGATCTTCGTCGCCGGAGGTCGCGATGTCGGCGGCGGCCCTTGCAGTGGCAATGCGCTGGATGTGGTCGAACGGTACGACATCGGCACTGATACGTGGACGACCGTAGCACCGCTGCCAACGGCTGTCTCTGACGCCGCCGCCGTTGCGACTGGAGGAAAGCTCTACATCGTCGGCGGGTGTAATGGCGCCACATTTACATTCTTTAATACCGTCTTTGTTTACAACCCGACAACCAACTCCTGGAGTTCGGCGGCGCCGATGCCGACGGCTCGCGCCAGCCTTGTGGCCGGCATTGTCGGCAGTAACCTGTACGCCATCGGCGGATGGGACGGCGTCGCACCGCTGGGCCTGACCACGAACGAGGTGTACAGCATTTCCAGCAACACTTGGTCCACTGCCGCGCCGATGCCGACTTCCCGAGGAGAGGCGGGCGTCGTTTCCCACAACGGCAACGTCTTTGTGGTCGGCGGCAGCCGGCCAGGATTCGGCAACTCGACTGACGCCAATGAGGAGTTCACACCCGCTCCTACCAAATAGGTAGGATTGGGGGAACTCACTCGTTAACCGTTGAATGCCTCATGGGAGCGCCCTTCATTCAGGCGCCTGCATTGAAAGACGGGACGGAGATCTCCGCCCCGCGTTTCTCGGGGCGCCGAATACGTGGTCCCGGGGGTGGGGTAACGGCGGCGCCGACAACCTCGCCCCTGTTGCTTCAAAACAAAAAATCAATGGAGGACATCCATAAATGACTACGAAATCGAAATCTCTACTCTTAGCACTCTCACTTGGGTTTGGCGCGCTGGTCCTGACGAGCAGAGCGGCCATGGCCCAAGTGGAGTTTATCGGCGTGAATTCGAAAGCCACGCTGACCGACAACAACACTGTAGCAATAGTTACCGGTTCGATCGTGTGCGGCCCGGGTGACACCTTCGAGATCAACTCTGTTGTCCAGCAGAACCACGCACAGACGAACGTCGCCGGGTCAGGGTTTAGCGAACCGGTCGATTGCACGGGCTCGCCCCAGCCGTTTGCGGTCCAGGTGCAGGTCGTGAGCCCTCCGAACGCGACCTTCCAGAAGGGACCGGCAAGCGCCATTGTCTCGGCGTTCACCAGTCCCAGCGGTGACAGTCAGACGCTGACCGTGAAACTGCTGCTCAGCCAGTAAAACCCTCGGCTCCCACTCCGAGGGTTCGAGAGAAAGAAGGCGGTCGATCTTGGGCCGCCTTCTTTCTTTGCGCCCTGGGAGGACCTGTAAGCTCTTGAGAAGCAGTGGCCTTGCCGCGCCCTCGGGACTACCCTCCTGCCTTCAACCAGCGCTAAAAACCAATCTCACTCCTTCCGCATCCAATAGACCGAAGCCGAGGTCGGATACCTCTCACTCGCGGGCATGGTGACGGGGATTCCAATTCAAGCGAAAAGCGGCGGCTCTTGTGCCGTCCGGGTTACGAAAGAGGCGTTCCCTCGTCTAATCTATCTTGCGGCCGCAGCAACACGAGCCGGGAGCGGCCAAGGTGTGCCGGGCTCAGGTGTGGCGGCCCGCGACCGGCGCCGAAAGCGGCTGGTCTTTTCGGCAATGGGCGGCAATGAATGAAGGAGGAGACTCTCTATGCGACCTCTAAACAAAGAGTTCTTGCGCGACAATTTGTTGGGGCTGAGCCTGACCCTGATCGGCGTGGTGTGCTTGGTCCTTTCGGTGATGCTCAACCTGGGTCATCACAGTTTCTCGAAGTTTGCGCTGGCGGACGGCGGGCTGGACGGGCCCGATATTGACATCCTCGAGCGGCAAAACAAGGCGTACGAGCGGATTGCCCAGTCCGTCACGCCCGCCGTGGTCAACATCCGCACCACGCAGATCGTCAAAGTGCAGCAGTCACCCTTCTTCTCGGACCCGTTTTTTCGCCAGTTCTTCGGCGATATGTTTCCCCAGTCCCAGGTTCCCAGGAACCAGGCGCAACACGCGCTGGGCAGCGGCGTGATCGTATCGCCCGAGGGCTATATCGTGACCAACAACCACGTCATCGCGCACGCCAGCGACATCGAGGTGTGGCTCTCCGACAAGCGAACCTTTAAGGGGAAGAAGGTGGGCGCCGACCCGCAAACCGATGTTGCGGTGATTAAGATTGAGGCCCGCGACCTGCCGACGGCGTCCCTGGGCGATTCCTCAAACCTCCACGTGGGCGACACGGTCATGGCGTTTGGGGACCCCTTTGGGATCGGCTTCACCGTCACGCGTGGAAGCGTGAGCGCGCTTGGCCGTTCGCTTTACGATCCGAACAAATTCGAAAGTTTCGTTCAGACCGACGCGGCTATCAACCCGGGCAATTCCGGCGGGCCGCTGGTGAACGTGCGCGGACAGGTGGTGGGCATTAACACGGCAATTGTCCCCGGTCAGGGGCCGGGAGGCGAGGGCAGCTTTCTTGGCATCGGGTTCGCCATCCCGTCGAACATGGTGAAGCACGTGATGGGGGACCTGGTTAAGACCGGCAAAGTTTCTCGCGGGTATTTGGGGGCGGGAGTCTATCCTGTGACCCAAGAGTACGCCCGGCAGTTCAAAGTGCCCGACACTTCGGGCGCGTTCGTGCAGGACGTTACACCCGGCGGACCGGCGGACAAGGCCGGCTTGAAGCCGGGCGACGTGGTTCGCAAGTTTAACGGCCAAACCGTCGATGACTCGGGCCAACTGGTAGCCAAGGTGACGGATACGAACCCTGGAACCACGGTGACGCTCGATATTCTGCGTGACGGCAAGCCGATGACACTCAAAGCCACGTTGGGCGAGCGTCCGGCCAACCTTGCCGCGACCGCCGCGCCTAATAGGCCCTCTGAGGGGACGTTGCGCGGTGTCACCGTGCAAAATCTGACGCCCGCCCTGCGCGAGCAGTTGGGCATCCCTGGTGGCGTCAGCGGCGTGGTGATCAGTGAAGTCGATCCGAATAGTCCGGCGGCGCAGGCTGGCCTGCAGCAAGGAGACGTCATCGAGAGCATCAACCGCCACGCGCTGAACTCCGTTGCCGAGTTCAACCGTCTGGCGGCGGAGGCCAAGGGCGAAACACTGCTGCGCGTTAATCGCGGCGGCCAAGGCCAGTTTGTGGTTATTTCGCCCGGCGGCGGTGACCAAGGCGGCGACGACGAGTCACAGTAACAAGCGGGAGCGCGGGCGTCTCGCCCGCCGGTCTTCGCTGTGCGAAGAAGCGGCCAAGCCTGCCCTGAGCGAACGGGATGGCCGCGCTCCCAGAAAGACGTGGGTGGCGCATACATGGCGGGGTTTTGCCATGTGTGCGTCCCGCGAACCGCATACATCGCAGACGACGCGATGTATGCGCCACCCCAAGTCGTCTACGGGAGGCAGTCAGCGGACCAACAAGCCGGTCACGGCGACCGCCACGCCCGCCGTCGCGGACGCGACTCCGAGCTTCCAGAAGGCGCGCCGCCGGGTGATCAGGGTCATGGAAGTGATTACCAGCCCGGCTTCGAGCAGCACCTAGCCCAGATCGAAGCGATCGGCCTTGCGCTGCTCGAGCGCCACCTCCTTCTCGTACTTGCGGGCCTCGGACTGGATTTCCTGCTTCTGATCGTCGTAGCGTTCGATCTCGTGGCTGTACTTTTCCTTGACCTTCACCACCTGCGCGCTGTCCTTCAAGTCCATAGTCGACATCAGGTCCAGGAACAGCTCGTAGGTGTGCCGGCGAATATTCTTCGCCTGGTACTCCGCCCAATGGTCGCTGGCCCGGCTCTGGTTCAGCAACTCTTCGGTGTGGGCGCGATGCCCGAGAAGTGAGACTGCCGCCACCAGGACCGCGAGGATCGCCATAGTGATCGTCACCGGCGCCAAGCCGGGGTCGTGGTGGGCCTCTTCGGCGTGCTCGTGCAGTTCGTGGAGTTCTTCGCTCATGGCGCTTGGTCCCTTGTGCCGCGCTGCTCGCCCCCGTCGCGGCGGGC
>QHZK01000250.1 GCA_003224635.1 Acidobacteriota bacterium
TAGGGTGGTTCGGAAATTAGTAGGTTGGAAACACCTGGCAAAACTCCCGCCGAAATCATGCTCCAGGCCAGGCTGCGGAGCCTTCCGGGAAAGTGAATCAAACATTGTCGCCCTCACTCAGCATGAGCGGCGCAGGAGAGGAACTTCCTTGCAAGCGACCGCCAGGGCCACCCATGGTAGCGTGCGGTGCTCTCCCACAAAATCTGGTCGCCCAAGAAAGGTTGACGTAGAATCTGCTTCCGTTGCCAAAGGCCGACACCCCCAAAGAGCGCGGCCAAGACGGTCTCCGCGATCGGTAACAGCGTGCGAAACCGGATCTCTCGGCTCATTCAGCAGCTTCCTGCAACATTAGACACCTATAAAAGCCTACTCGTACAAGTTTTTCTCATGCCTTGTGACCTTGGTTGAGCGATAGCTGTTGACAGATCCTTCCCGACGATTTCCGCCGTTCGCAGCGTCCGATTTCGGACGGCGGCCTTTCGAGAACGGACAGCTGAGTCGCTGTCAGGATCAGCCCGTCCAACCGGGAATCGCTGATTCATCCTCAAGTTACACTCGCTGGAGATCGCCCCATCTATTGCTTGATCGTGGAGCCTTTCCCCATTCCCGACGCTCACGGGTCCTCGGCCTCGGCACTGTACGCATATCCAACCTTACAATGACATACGTTGCGCCAAAGACCTTTCGCATCCCGCCCCTGTTCAGAGTTGACCCCAACATATGGCGCTTGCTGAAACAACCAGATAAGCAGAAGATAGCTCGTTAAGTTAGTTAGGTTAGTGGTGGGAGCGAACCACATCAATGATTTCAATCCAGACGGAGTTTCTCGCACGGACACCGTGGCCGCGGTGGGCTCATTTGCGCGAGGTCGTAAAAGGTCGGTAGAGCGACCTAATTAGGCCTTCAGCCTCCCGCACAACGAGAACCACAATGCTGCCGGGAGGACCTGGGCTTTTGTCGTCAAAATTTGATCTCGATAGTGGTACAGGCGACCTTTTTGAGATGGCATACATCCACATAGGGTGCGAGGGACCTCCCACAATCCGCGGATTAAACTCACCGGACCGAGCAGCTTGTGCAAATGAGGACCCTTCATCCGTAAGGCCGCGTCGTTTTTCCTATTTGTCGATAGGTTCCACTGGGCCGTCCGTGAGCCGACCGAGCATTTCGTAAATCCTGGCCACAGCGTTATCCACCATGCGCTCTCCCGCTCCAACCTCGACCCACGTATTGGAGTTTGACGCTCCGTAGCCGCCTTGCGCCGCGGCGGCAATAGTGGGGAAATATCCGAAATATCCGTTCGTGTACCCCAGGAAGAAAGCGTCGGGCACGGGACAGCGGTCGCGCCAGTTCATCTGGAAAATGACAAAGGGCTCACCCGGCATCGTCATCAGCGCGATGCGTCTGTCAATCAGAACAGTGACCACCGGGAGCTGCATTGCTGAGGCGATCCGTTCGGAGTAGTGTTTGGACGCATCGGGACCGCCTTCGACCAGCAATCCCTGCCGAAACTTTTCCGGTTTCCAGCGCAGCGAAAAGTTGATTTCATCTTCAGCGACCTCGAGCGTTGCGTTCGGCTCCGCTTCGGTGTGAATTGACCGCGCGATTCTTGCCGTGCTTTCACCGAGACCCCTGCCGGCAATCTTGAGCTGCTCCGGCCCGTCATCGGCAACTGCGCGTGCCAGGGGATTGATGTCTCCGGGGGCGCCTTGAATGAAGAAGCAGAGAGGCATCCCGCCGAAGGCCTCTTCGACAACCCGCGTCATGACGCCGGGAAAGTCCGCCGAGTACTGAAGGTTCATGCCCAACACAACGGGATGACACGCATAATTGACCAGAATGGCCATGGGCTTGCCGTCGGTCGTGTCGATGCGCAGCACACCAACTGTGGGATCGACAGGGAATGTCGGGATATGGGTCAGGTTGCGCCATAGCATCGAGACCGTCCCGTCAAGATTAACCCAGCGTCGGTTGTAGCCAATGCTCGCCTCGCCGTAGCCGGTGCCGATGCGCGCCTCAACCAGGCGCCCGGCGGCCTCGCCGATCGCTCCTTCGATCTTCCCGATGGCCGCTGTTTCCCACGCGGGCCGAGCGCCTTGATAGGCATCCATCACGACTGGCCCAGAATGCGTGTGGGTGGCTTGCACCAGCAGGCAGGAAATTCGACTCGACTTCCTCGCTGCCTCGCGTATTTCGCGGATCGACTCCGGCCCGAACGGCCGACCCAGGTCAAGGTCAACCCAGGCAAGCCTCTTTTCTCCGGCTTCCAGCACAAGTACGCGCGCGTAGAGCGGGTCGAGCGTCCCCTGGGCCGGGGTCCGCCTTTCCGAATAGCCGTAGAGCAACTGGCCCGGAGGCGGCGTGATGTCCACCTTGGCGACACCCGCCCTGAGCGATGCTGCTCGGCATACGCTCGCGGCGATCAACGCGGCAAGACACCAACCAACACCTATGCTCAGCGCCATCGCCCCAGGCATGTCCCTTCGAAGGGAAGGCTTTCTCGGGGTCAGGCCGCTTTCGGCGCGCGCCCCACCTCCCGGACCAACGACGGCGCATTCCGGCGCAGAGATCCCATATCCATAACGAGGAAGAAATTGTCCGGCTATCCGCTCGCTCACCATCTGGGCATACCTCCTGTGGGGGTGGCAATTCAACGCGCCAAGGACAGTTGTCGAGCAAGGGAGGGAATTACTAATTGACAAGCAGTCGTCTCCTGGTATATACGACCAATATCGTTCTCCCTGACGCGGGCTGGGGTTAGACTCGCTCCAGGATTATACAAAGAGGAGGCAAGGTGTTTACCGCACCATTCTCCGCTGACTGATCCTGAACCGGGAGCCCTGAGCCTAAGTCTGCGAGCGGTAGCGAGCCTTAAAGGGAGGGTCCAAAATGTATCATCCAAGGCATTGGATTCCGAGTGTCGCGCCGATCTTTGTTGTGGCGTCTCTCTTCCCACCCTCGATGGCGGCCCAAGCCACCTATACCGCTGAGCTGCGCGGCACCGTTACGGACGCGAGTGGCGCGCTCGTGCCTGGAGCAACAGTGACTGCGACCAATGACGAGACCAAGGTGTTGCAGACGAGAAAGACGGATGAGGCAGGCCGCTACCTCTTCAACGCCCTGCCGCCCGCTTCCTACACCATTCGAGTTGAAGCATCGGGGTTTAAAACTCTGGTCCGGCCGAACGTCGTTCTGCGCGTGAGCTTTCAAACCGATCTGGACTTCTCTCTGGAACTGGGCCAAGTGACGCAGACGGTGGAGGTGATGGGGGCAGCGCCGCTCGTGAATACGGTGAGCGCGGCGCTCGGCACGGAAGTCACCAACCGGTACATCACGGAGATGCCGCTCCTCGACCGCCAGATCACCGGCCTGGCGTTCCTCGCTCCGGGAGTGACGTCGGTGGCCGGGAGCGGAGTGGGTACACTGGGTGGGACCAACTTCGCCTCCAACGGGCAGCGCAACGGCACGGCGGAGTTCCGCTTCGACGGAGTTTTGGCCACTCTGCCGGAAGGCGGTGAAGGCGGCAACACTTTTCTCTCGTACAAGCCTTCGGTCGAGGACATTCAGGAATTCAAGCTCCAGAACAACAGCTTTTCCGCCGAATACGGCAGCAACGGCGGCACGGTGGTGAACATTGTCACCAAGTCCGGGGCCAACCAATTCCATGGGAGTGGGTTCTACTTTTTCCGCCGCCCGGCCCTGGACGCCAACGACTTCTTCGCCAATCGTTCGGGCGAGCCCAAGGGCGCTTACGCGCATGACCAATATGGCGGGTCCCTCGGCGGCCCCATTCGCAAACAGAAGACCTTCTTCTTTTTCGACTTGGAGAAGGTCCGAGATACTTCGCCGGGCACTTTTACGACAACCGTGCCCACGGCCTTGCAGCGGACGGGAAACTTCTCCCAGACTTACACCTACGACGATGAGGGAAATCCCGTGCTGCAGCAGATCTTCAACCCCTGCCCCATCACGGTCAACCCTGCTCCGCCCTGTTCTCTTAGTCCAGTCCTCGATCCGTCGTCGGGGGAAGTAACAGACTACAACCGCCAGGCGTTCGCGGGCAACGTGATCCCACCCAGCATGATCGACCCCATCGCCCAGAAGACCATCAGCCTTTTCCCGATGCCGACAGGTCCGGGAGATCCCGTAACCGGATACAATAACTTCAGTAAGAAACTTGTGTATGCCTCTCCCACTTACCGCCTAGATGGCCGAATCGACCAGAACTTTTCCGAGAGAAGCCGGCTCACTGGGCGCTTCAGCATGCATCGAGAAACGGATGACGTACCCGATCCTTTCCTTGCGGCGTACAAAAATGTCTTCAAGACCCGGCAGATTGCCCTCGAGCACAGTTGGACGCCATCGCCCTCGCTCCTGTGGACCAACCGCATCTCCTTCATCCGGTACTTTAACCCGACGTTGTACTCCTCACCGGTCGATCCGCTCACCTTGGGCTGGCCATCGATCCTCATTCTCAATCCCTGGTACGAGAAGAAGGCTTTCCCGGATATCGGTTTCTCGAATTACCAAGGTCTGGTCACGGACCTTTGCTGCACCACTTCCGTCGAGGCTGACAACCAGTGGATGTTCGCTTCCTTGGTGAACAAGGTCATCCGCAGCCATAACTTCAAGCTCGGCGGCGAGCGGAGAATCTATTTCAACAACTTCTTCCAGCCCGGCGATACGAGCGGCGGATTCGATTTTGGCCCGGACATTACCGCGCAGAGCGTGTTCAACGCCGCCGACTTTCAGGGCAACGATCTGGCCTCCTTTCTGCTGGGCTGGGCAGACGACGGCGGGGTAGGCGCCGTGCCGGCCGTAGCCAATAAATCTATGGAGACGTCCTTCTTCGGCCAGGACGAATGGAAAGTAAGTCAGCGCCTCACTCTCAACCTGGGCCTGCGTTACGAGTGGAGTACGCCCTACACCGAGCGTTACAACCACAACCAATTCAGTTGCTTTAGCTGCGACAGCGGAATTATGGTGCCTGCTCTGGGGCCTGACTGGCCGGGAAAAGAGATATTCGGGACATCCATCTTGGCCAGCTCGAAACAGCGACACGCCAACCCGGATTACAGCAACTTAGCCCCGCGGCTCGGCTTTGCCTATCGATTGAACGACAAGACCGTGGTGCGCGGCGGGGCGGGCATCTACTATGGCATGAACTACGCCACTAACTGGCAGTACGGGGGCCAAGCCTGGAACAAAAACATCAATATTATCTTTTCGAAAGACGGCAACATCACCCAATATTCTACCCTCGAGAATCCCTTCCCGGTCGGTTTTGTGGGGCCGCAGCAAGGGAGATACGGACCGCTGACCCTCTGGGGATATGCCAACGGTAACCACAACAGCCTGGAATTCCGTAACGGTACAATTTACCAGTGGAACTTCGGGATCGAGCGGCAGGTGTCCCCCTCCACGCTCATTGAGGTGAATTACTCCGCCAATCGGAGCACGCATCTCCCTTGGAACTTCAAGCCGCTCCTAAGAGGGAACAGAAACTATATCAGCGTAGCAGACCGTCAAAAGTGGGGGAGCAGCGGTTTGGCAGAGCTGGTCCCGAACCCTTTCCAGTACTTGTTCACTCAGGTGCCGGGAATGCCTGTGCCTATTTTCAACGAGCCCGACTCAATCTATAACGACTCTACAATCCCCCGCCGCGATCTGTTGCGGCCCTTCCCGCAGTTTCCCGGAGTATTTGGGGGGCTGCCGTTTTTCGCTGCCACCGGCTCTTATAACTCCCTACAAGTCCGGTTCGAGAGGCGGACGTCGCATGGGTTGAGTTTTACAGGCAATTACACCTTCTCGAAGTTCATTTCGACTTCGGATGAAGGGGCCAACGCCTGGATTGGCAAGCTCCAGGGGGGCGCGCCCCAGGACTTGAACAATCTGGCCGCCGAAAAGAGCATCAGCGGGAACGATACACCCCACCGGCTGGCCTTCGCGGTTATTTACGAGCTGCCGTTCGGCCGTGGGCGGCTCCTGGGCAGGAACATGAATCGTGGTCTGGATGCGGTGATCGGAGGCTGGCGCGTTACCACTTTTACGACACTCCAGACGGGACAACCGATCGATGTCCGTACGTCCTCCAACCATGTGACTGACGGCAGTCAGCGCCCCAACCTCACAGGCCATCCATGCAGCGGGGCGAGTGTTGATGCGGTAGTGGACGGAAACGCCAAATACTTCAACATCAGCGCGTTCTCTAAACCTGCGGACCAGGTGGACGGCAGCGCTCCCCGCTATTTCAGTGATTGCCGCGTTCCCGGTATTCACAACCTGGACTTCGGGATCGCCAAGCAGTTCCGAATCAGCGAACGTATGTACGTGGACGCGCGCGGTGAGTTCTTTAACTTCTTGAATACACCCAGGTTCAATTACCCCGGTACCAGCTTTGGCAGCGGATCCTTTGGAACGATCAGCAGCCAAGTCAACGGCTCCAGGGGCGGTCAGATCGGATTCCGGTTTGTGTTTTGAGAAGCAGTAGCTGCGGCGAATGAGTGATCGGCGATGGGGGCAGAGATTGTCTGGCCTGCGCCTTTCACCGCTGCCTTCCGACATCTCATCCAATCCTTGCAGGCGGCACACGCCCGACACGTCCGCCTCGATTGGCGACCGCGTGAAAGGATTGGGAAGTCTGAAAGCTACCTCAACCGGGCCCACAAATAAAAGGGGACACGCGTTCAACCCCGGGCGGCGGCGAATGCACGCCATACTTGGCCTTCTTGCAGTGGCCTGCCTTGCTCGGCGCTCTTTGGCCGGGCCTGCCCAAAGACCCGAAGAGGCCCAAGTCCATGCCAGCAAGGGAGTGCAAGCCGCGCAACAGGGGAATCTGAAAAGCGCCGAAGCCGAATTGCGTCGGGCAGTGGAGATAGAACCTCGTAATCCTGTTTATCTCGCAACGTTAGGAGCGATCCTTGGAACAGAGCAGGAACTGGAAGAATCGAATGTTTACCTTGAGAAAGCCCTGGCCATCGTTCCCAATGATATCGCGACCCGCCGCAATCTCGCGTCTAACCAGTTTCTGTTAGGTCGGCTCCAGCCAGCTAAGCAGAACTTGGACAGAATTCTGAAGGCCAAGCCTGATGACTCGACAAGTGTTTTGCTCCTGGGAATGGTCGAGGAAGAGCTGAAAGACTACCCGCAAGCGGCGAGGCTGCTCGGATCTGTCCCCGACCAAGTGTGGCAACGGCCCGAGTCGCTCGCAGCCCTTGCCAGGGCCTATTACCATACCGGCCAGAAGGAAAAAGCCCGAGAGACGCTCGAGAAGCTTCAGGACCATCCCGCCGGGCCGGAGGGGGTTTTCCTGGCAGGCGAGGTGGCCGCCCAGGCAAACGATTTTGAGACCGCAGAGCAACTGTTCGCTTCGATCCGGTCCACTTACTCGGACACTGCGAAGCTTGGTTATCATCTGGCGCTGGCCCAATACCACGCCCAGAGGTTCGAGGCAAGTCAAGCGACGCTTCTAAAGCTCATCGGCTCGGGTCACGAAACCAGCGACAACTATAACTTATTGGGCTGGGGCCTCTTGAAACAAGGCAAGTTCGACGAGGCCGTGGCGGCGATGGATAAAGCGGTCTCGCTCGACCCTTCCAAAGAATCGAATTACTTGGATGTGGGCATCATGATGATGGACCACCATCACTTCTCTGGTGCGCTGGCGGCGGCTGAAAAAGCTGTCGAAGTCGCCCCCACGTCTTATCCAGCCTATCGCTTGAAAGGGCTCGCGGAAACCGAACTGGGGAGATTTGGCGACGCGGAAAATTCTTTCGCACGGGCCTTGGAACTGAGCCCCAACGATCGCGAGGCCATCCGCAATCTCGCCACGGCCCAATGGAGCGAGGGGAAAATCCAGGCAGCGGAGTCAACTTTCCGAAAAGGCATCCAACAATTTCCCCAGGACGCGAGATTTTGCCAGGACTACGGGGCCATGCTGCTGGAGAGCGCCACAGTGGGCGATGTGGCGACAGAGTCCCGGGGCGTGTCTTTACTCCACAAAGCTATAGCATTGGATCGCTCCCTTTCCGATCCCCACTTCCAGCTCGGTAAGCTGGCCCTACGCAAGGGGAGAACCCAGGAGGCGTTACGACATTTCAAAACAGCCGGAGAGCTTGACCCCTCCAGCAGCAAGATCCATTATTCTTTGGCGCGCGTATATCGCCTCCTCGGCCGTGCCGAGGAGGCGGCCCAGGAGGTTCAGACCTACAAGAGTCTGAAGGCGGAGGAAGGCAGGTCAAGTCCCACCCCGTCCGCCCGTGGAAGGATGCCAGTTCAACCAAAGAAACAACCGGTGCGCGATGAACGAGAGCACTAAGAGAAGGCTCTTGCAAGTCCTGCGCTCGGACGCTCGGCGGGCTTGGGTCGTGCTCGGGCTCTTGGCCCCGGCGCTCTTCGCCGGTCAGAGAACAAAACCACCCCCCACAACGCCGCCGAAAACTTATTCAATCGAAAAGGCGCCTACTGACGCTCAGGTCGTGGGCGCGACAGTGTGTGCGCCGTGCCATGCCGCCGAAGCCAGCACTCAAAAGACCACGCCCATGGCCCTGGCGGCGGAGCCAGCAGCCGAAAGCAATATTCTGCGCGAGCACCCCCGGCTCAGCTTCCGGCTGGGACTCTATTCTTATCAAATCGTCCGAGCAGGAGAGCAAAGCATCTACTCGGTCACCGACGGCAAGGAGACCATCTCCGAGCCGATCGAGTGGGCATTCGGAAGGGGCGAGGCAGGTCAGACGTACCTGTTTCGAAGGGAAGGAGCGTACTACCAGAGCAGGGTCAGTTTTTACAACGCTACACAACAACTGGACCTGACTGTGGGAGCCGCAGTCACCCTCCCGAACTCGCTCGAGGAAGCGTTGGGCGATCACCTGGGCCAGGCAGAGACGCGGCTTTGTTTCTCCTGCCACAACACCGCCGCTGTGACTGGGGAGCAGTTCGACACGCGCCGCATGATCCCGGGGGTAACTTGCGAAGCTTGTCATGGGCCGGGAGGGCGACACGTCACTGCCATGAAGGCGGGCCGATTGGAGACCGCCTACATCCTCAACCCGGGGAAAGAAGCGCCCGAGGATTTAGTCGATTTCTGCGGCTCATGCCATCGCACTTGGCTAATGGTCCAAACGATGCAGGTTCGCGGCGTCAATAACGTCCGATTCCAGCCGTATCGGCTCGAAAACAGCCGCTGCTGGGATGGCGCGGACGGGCGCATAAGCTGCCTCGCCTGCCATAATCCCCACCGGCCGCGAGTGCGCGAGGCTGCCTTCTACGATTCGAAATGCCTGAGCTGCCATCGTCAACGTGGGACGCCGGCCGCCCGAAAGTCTGACGCCCCCGCGTGCCCGGTCAGCACCACGGACTGCGTTTCGTGTCACATGCCGAAATACGAGCTTCACGGCGGACATTTCAAATTCACCGACCACCAGATCCGCGTGGTGCGGGCTGGCGAGCCGTATCCCGACTAAGGGGAATTCGCCACCTCAGGCGTGTTCCTGCAAGTCGCAACCCATCCCCTACGCCTCGCATGCAAAGAACGCGTGCCTCCCAACCCCGGTCGGCCGGCGACTTCCCTTCTCCGACCATGAAAGAGTCCGTGGGCAGTGAATTCAACCTCGTGGTATTCGGCGTAAGACGCCAGCCACCCCGGGTCCTTCGCCGTAACCGCCGTCTCGAATTCAACCGGTTTCTCCGGAAACCATCGAAATACCTTGTCCTTCAGTTCTGCGTGTTTCGTTCCCAATGCGGGTAAAGTGCCGGATTGGGCTGTTGGCAACTCTTATCCAGCAGCCCTGGATCTGCGAACGGGACCGTTCGGGAAAGCCGACTTTTCACCCGGAATTCCGACTACCAGGGCGTATAATCCCGCCAGAGCGTCTTCCAAGCCGTCATGTCCCAAGCGGAAAGACGACGCGGGACTGACTGAAAATGAAAGAAGAGGAGGGAACATGTGCGATGTCAGCAGGCGTGAGTTCTTAGCGGGGGGGACGGCGTTCTTAAGTCTCGCGGCAGAGGCGGAGCTTTTAGGCGGACCAATTCCAGCGGGAATGGCGGAGGCAGGCAAGGCTGATCTGATAGCCCCTGACATCTATTTTCACGAGGGGCAATTGTCGGATACGGCGGACGCAGTCTGCAACAACGGCTGGATCATCTTTGAAGATTATGTGCTGGTCATCGATGCGAATTTCCCTGCAGGGGCCAAGCTGATCATCAGCAAAATTCGCTCCCTGACAGACAAGCCTATAAGATTTGCCCTTGACACACATCACCACGGCGACCACGCCTACGGGAATCAAGTCTTCGTGGAAAACGGCGCCGTGCCTATCGCGCATACCGGCGTCATCGAGGAGATGAAGCGATACGAAACCGGCTACTACGGCAACCAACAGGGGGCGTGGGAGGCGGCAGCGAAGGGTCGCGTGGATTTAAGAGCCAGTAAGCTCAAGCCGCCCTCCGTCCTCTTCTCGAAAGACTTGTTTTTTGACGACGGCAAGCATCGGGTTGAACTCATACACCTGGGAGTGGCGCACACTCACGGCGATGCAGTGGCCTGGCTGCCGAAGGAGAGTATCCTTTTCGCGGGCGACATCTGCGTGAACGGACCATACAACTATGTGGGTGACGGCGACGTAGGCAAGTGGGTGGCGACGCTGGATGCGGCCAGGAAGCTGGGCGCGAAAATTGTAGCTACAGGACATGGCCCGCGCTCGGATGGACAGGTCTTGGACGACCAGCAGGCATTCTTCAAAGCGATGCGGGAACAGGTTGGGGCCCTGATGGCCGAGAGGGCGCCCGAGGAGGCCAAGGCTCAGATCGAGCCCATCCGCGCAACACTGAAAGGCAATGCGCAGATAGCGCGCTTCGTTGGCGAGCGCGGGACCGGCTGGGATCCCTTCCCGTCGCAGGTTGAAAAGGTTTACGAGGAATTAACGGGCAAGAAACTTGCTGCACTTGTGCACGAGCCGCAGCTTGCACGCCATGCCCACGCCCGCTCTCACGGTCTCGCATCAGCCTGACAATCTGATAATTCGGCCGCAATAAAGGAGGAGCCACTTGCGGCCCCTGCCGCGGCCGCGATCGGACGAAGCGGAGCATTGGGAGCTGGACGTAACCGGCCATCGGGGCATGCGACTCTACTGGGAGTTCGCCGCCTGCCAATCGCTCCACGGGAGATGCGATTGAAAAGGCCGTCACGGTGCACCGTGACGGCCTCGAACGAAGTTCCACTGACGCCGGGATTCTGCGAGGCAAACCTGACACTCTTGCTCGACGTCCCGGCGCCGGCCAATTTCATTCCTGGCAGCTTGCGCGCCCGACTCAAGATTTACCCAAGCCGCATGATCTCTTCTGAGCAGCGAAGCTTTAGCGGCGGCAGGTACTCACCGTCGGGCAAAACGTCGAGGCCCTCCCGCGAGCCCGTGACACCGATCATTTTCTCCACGTGCGAGTACTCGGGAACCAGCTCCTGGTAGGTGAGCGGCCAGTCTTCCTCCACGCCTTCCACGGTCCACTGGCGGAAGTCGCGCTCCGAGAATCGAAAGCAGTTGGCGTTCCAGTGGATACTTCGGCCGCCCACGGCGCGAATCCGGTCGACGAAAATCTTGTCGCACTGCTCGTAGCGAATCGCCTCGCTTACCTCGGGCGGATAAGCGGCTTCCGGGGCGCCGCGCAGCCGCGTGCCGCGATACGGCAATTCGTAGGGCCAAGTGTGGAAGTGGCAGTCCTGGGGGGTCATCAGGCGGCCCGCTTCGACCAGCGCCACTTGGGCGCCGCGCTCCGCGAGCTCTTTCGACAACACTCCACCCGCCGGCCCAGAACCGATCACGCAGACGTCACAGCGCGGCAGAGCCGCAACCAAATAAAGAAGGCGTCTCGATTCCTGTAAGATGTGTTGGTTATCCAAAGACCACACATCCGAGGAGGAACCGAAACGCCATGCAAGAGTTTATCGCAAAACACCGAGATGAGATTACGGGAGTGCTTTCGGGGTTTGACCGACTCGTCTTTCGAGGGACCCTGCGGTCCCTTTCCCACGTCAACGGCATGGACACTTACCTGGCGATGAACAAGGTCTTGCGGAAGGACTTCGGTCGCCACGTGCAGCAGGTGAGCGAGCGGCTGAAGCAAGCTTCGCTGGCGGAAGCGATCAAGCTGGGGCGACCCGTCAAATACTTGACTTCCCCGCAAGCGGACAAGGAAGCCTTGGCGCGGAAGATCGCCACCCAGGAGGGTGTTCGCCAGGGGTTGATTTGCGTCCTGACCTCGGTGGAGCTCTGCCGGAGTTTTGAGGTCTACCGCAATCGGGAGACGAAGCAGTTGGACTTGGTGCGGCGTCGGCGAAAAATGCCTGTTTCTTTACCACTACTCGATTCATCCCCGCTGGGGTTTCATGCACGCGCGCATTCAAACTTGGTTTCCCTTCTCCATCCAGGTCTGCTCACGATGTTTGAGGCGAAGGGCAAAATCAGCGATGAAGGCGTTTGCGGCGCTGGCGTCACGGTCGCCAAGCGTCCAGCACGGCACCAGCTTGGACTCCGCGTCCATTGCGACCCAAAGCCATACGTCGCCCGCAGACGGATTCTTCGCCTCGATCTTTGGCGTCACGGTCTTTTCCTTGCAATAGCAGAAGCCCCAAAAGTTCGTCGAGTTGCAGGCGGCGGCAATTCAGCTTCTGAGCGCCGGTGAATGAATTCCTCGCGGCGAACTGATGTGAACGTTGGAAATCGGGCGGGTTCAATGCGTTCAGCGCGCCCGTTTTTGGCGTGGTCTAAATCCCTAGCCTAGTGTCCTGCCCCCGGCTAATAATTTCCAATCACAACCGCGACCGGTGGCCACCTCGGTTGTCAAAGATTAGACGGGACGGCACACCAGAAAAAGGCGATTAGTGGTTGTCAACTTCTTGCGAATCGCCCTAACAATACTGGATGACGGGACCGCGGTGAGTGGTTTCGCGACTCGCGTTCCGGCGGTCCCGGCCCGGTACCGAGCCCCGGGACCCAGGCAAAAAAAATAGGGCGTTGGAATCCCGCGAAGGGTGTATGCTGTGGGGCGCTTGGAAGCTAAAACGGAAATTCCGGTTGGACAACTGAACATCGGACTGGGGGCAAAGGACCAACAAGTCAACAAGTCGAGGCCGATTCCTTTTCTTGGCGCTCGTTCAACCACCGCACGTCATTTTCAAATTGACGAGGGCAGACCATGAGGAAACGTCAAGTGTTGATCGCCGCTGCGGTTGTGGTGTCGCTGGTTATCATCCTTTCTGTCGGAGTTGTTTTGATTCCAAATGGACTGCTCGCGTCCAGCCATCGCGAGGCGCCCATCACCGCCCTGGACACGAAGGCTGACATTACCGACCTGTACGCCTTTCGCAGCTACGACGCGAGCGGCCACGACACGAGCCCGCCAAGCGTCACCATGATCTTGTGCGTCGATCCTTTTCTTGAGCCCGCCAACGGTCCCAACTGGTTTCCGTTCGACCCGAACGTGCTTTATGAGATCAAGGTCGACAACAACAACGACGGGCTGGCGGACGTTACTTTTCAATTCAGGTTTTCCACCCAGTACCAGCTACCGAGCGTATACACCGGCCTCGCCGGATTCACGGGGCCTGGTGGTGTGACGGCTGCGGGCGTGCCTCCCCAGATCTCTGACTTCAGCAATCCGGGACTGAACCTGCGGCAGACCTATACGGTCAACATGATCAAGAACGGAATCGCGAGCGCGATCGCCAATGCCGATGGCTCGCCGTTCTATGCCGTGCCTGCCAACGCCGGCCCTCGCACTGTGAATTACGCGGCGCTCTACAGCGCCGGAACTTACTCGAACGTCAACAGCACCAACGTTTCCGTGTTTGCGGGCACGGCGGATGATCCATTCTTCATCGACCTCGGCGCCGCCTTCGACACCGGCAATTTCCGTGCCGGCTCGAGCGGCATCCCGGGCGTGATGACGGTCGGGGCGCCAGGGTCTGGCGACGACGGCGCGAATGCGAATTTTGCTTCCGACACCGTCTCCGGCTTCGCGGTCAACGCTATTGCTCTCCAGGTGCCGATCACCTGGCTGACCAGCACCGGCAAAGTTGAGGCACAGACGTCCACCGCGGCGACCATCGGCATGTGGGGCGCCACTTCACGTCCGCGCCTCACCATCCGCCGGTCGCCGCTGCCGGACCTGAATTTCCCCAGCACGCTGAACCCGATCGTCGCCGGGCGCCTTTTCCGGCAAGTGCAGCGGCTGGGCAACCCGCTGATCAACGAGCTGATCATCGGCATCGGGTCCAAGGACTACTGGAGCATGTCGCAGCCGGTAGACGATTCGCAGTTTGCGAGCTTTGACCTCGATCCCCCATTCGTCTCGATTGTGGACGCGCTCTATGCTGTGCTCGTTCCCGGCGCGCTGACCTCGCCGCCCGCTCCGCGCACCGATCTGTTGCCTCTCGTGACCTATGCGCCGCCGATTTGCGCGTCCTGCACTTCGGCTAACGCGGGTCCGGTTGCCGACCTTCTGCGTCTCAACACCGGTTTTGCGCCGACCGCGCCGGGAAGTGCGAGTCGCCTGGGATTGCTGGCAGCCGACGGCGCTGGGTTCCCCAACGGGCGGCGCCTGGCGGACGACGTGGTGGATATCACTTTGCGCGTGGCCGTGGGCGGAGTCCTCGCTGGCAGCAAGTGCGGCGCGAGCCACACTTCGCCGTGCGCTGTATTCCCCAACAACGTCCTGGGCGACGGCGTGAATGTGAATGACGTGAATACGGACTGGGCCACAGATGGAGTCACCAACCTCGTTGAACCCAACACGCACTTTCACACTTCGTTCCCTTATCTCGACTACTGCCCCAGCGGGCGCGATCGCATCCACATCGATCCCGGCGATCCTGGGTGCACCGGAGGCACCGGAGCTCCCTGCGCCAAGTAGAGACGCTCGCCCCGACGAAAGAGTAGGGGGAGGGAGTTGAGGCCCTCCCTCAACTCCGAGCAGCGGGGGCTGAGAGTCGGTCGTCCAAACTCCGAAGAGTCGGCGCACTTCGAGCTCCCAGCAGTATGAGAAGCTGTTTGACGGCGGTTCTGATAGGTGTGTCGATCGGGGCGGTTGCTGGCCAGAAGCCCGAGCCGAAGCTCACGCCGGCCGAGCAGAAGATCGCGTGGGCGGAAAACACCATCCAGAAGGATCCGAACAAGTTCCAGGCTTACAACCAGCTTGCCCTAGCGTTAGTGCGCAAGGTGCGGGAGACATCGAATCCCGATTACTACGCGCAGGCGGAGGAGGCCGTCAACAAGAGCCTCCATCTCGCGCCCGGCAACTTCGAGGCCCAGAAGGTTCAGGTGTCGATCCTGCTCGGCCGGCAGGAGTATGCTCAGGCGCTCGAGCAAGCCCGAGCCCTTAACCGGAAAGCGCCTGACGACCTTCTCGCGTACGGATATATCGCTGAAGCGGCCATCGGATTGGGCGATTACGACGAAGCGGAGAAAGCGGCGCAATGGATGCTGGACCTTCGGCCCGGCAACATGCCGGGTCTTATCGAAGGCGCGTCGCTTCGCAAGCTTTACGGCGACGTCGATGGGGCATTGGATTTCCTGAATCAAGCCTACCAGCAGACGCCTCCGAGCGAAGTGGAGGCAGCCGCATGGCTCCTGACCGAGATGGCTGACCTCCAAGTGGCGGCAGGAAGGGTCGAAGTCGCGGAGAAGCTGGTCGATCAGGCGCTCGCGGCTTTTCCCGGCTATTACCGCGCACTCGAAGGCATGGCTCGGGTGCAGACTGCTCGCCGCGAGTACGCCGCCGCCGCAGAGACGCTGCGGGAGCGGAACCGAAGCTTCCCTACGCTTCGGAGCCTGTACCAGTTGGCGCAGGCTCTCGACCGGGCCGGGCGCTCGGCCGAGGCTAGCGCGGCATACACTGATTTCGAAAGTCAGGCGCGACCCAGGATCGAGAGCGCCGACAACGCCAACCGGGAACTGGTTTTCTATTACGCCCAGCACGCGCACCAGCCCGCCGAGGCGCTCCGGATCGCGCGCCTGGAGGTTCGGCGGCGCCACGACGTATTGACGCTCGACGCCTACGCCTGGGCGCTCTATGTCCATGGCGAGTATGCTGAGGCCCAGGCCCAGATAGGCAAGGCGCTGGCCGTTGGTATCCGCGACAGCGAGCTTTCCGATCACGCGGGGCGGATCACTTCGGTCAGGAGCCAGGAGTCAGAAGCCAGGAGTCAGAAGTGAGAAGTGAGGTGGAAGCGAGGTGGAAGCGAGGTGGAAAAAGTGACAAGAGGGAAGAAACAATCCAGAAGGCTCTTCATTCTGACTTCTGGCTTCTGTCTTCTGACTTCTGTTTTGCTGCCTGGCCAAGAGAACGCGACCGACCGTCTCATCCGGTCCCGGCAACTGCGCGTGAAGATGTACCCGCAGGACGCGGCCGGCTACGACAATCTCGGGACGGCCTACATCCAGAAGGGCAGGGAAACCGGCGACGCCACCTACTACGAGCTCGCCCAGCAGGCTCTGAATAAGTCCCTGGACTTGCTTTCCGATGACCCCGCCGCGGCCTCAGCGACGACCCATTTGGCGGTCGTCTACATGGCAGAGCACCGGTTCGACGACGCTCTCACTTGGGCGCAGAATGCCCTGGCGCTGGGTTCGGGCGACCTGACGCCTTGGGCCATCGTGGTTGACGCGCTCACCGACGTGGGCGAGTACGATAAAGCGTTGGCCTACTGCTCGAGACTCGAAAAGGGATCCGGCGCGGAGGACGCACAAAGCGGACTTTCGTATGAGCGCAACACTCGGCTTTCCTATTTGCGCTTTATCTTCGGTGACGCGCAGGGCGCCGTCGAGCTCATGCGGCGCGCTATCGCGACCGCGGTGGCGGTTCGGATGCCTCGTGAGAACATCGCCTGGAGCCAGTATCAACTGGGGGAGGAGCTTTTCAAGGTCGGCGACCTGAAGGACGCCGAGGCGGCTTATCAGGGCGCCTTGACTTCGTATCCGGGCTACTACCGGGCTCTCGCGGGACTCGCCGCGGTGCGCGAAGCCCAAGCCCGATACTCGGAAGCGATCGAGCTCTATCAGCGAGCCATTGCCGTCGTTCCTTATCCGATTTACGTAGCGGCCCTGGGGGACGTATACGCGAAGGTCAGTCGTCCAGAAGAGGCGAAGAAGCAGTATGACCTGGTCGAGTTTATCGGCGAGCTCAACGCGATTAACAAGGTGC
>QHZK01000251.1 GCA_003224635.1 Acidobacteriota bacterium
CGTCTATCTGTCCAAGCTCATCAAGCCGCTGGGCGTGAAAGTCACGCGGATTGCGATGGGCATTCCGGTAGGCTCGGAACTCGAATTCGCCGACGAAGTGACCATGCTCAAGGCAATCGAGGGCCGTCGGGAAATCTGATTTCGAACCTGGAAAATCGAAATTGGAAAATCGAAACTCGAAATTCGAAACTAGAAAACTGGCTGGAAACTAAGACTTGCGTTTTGACCTTGAGGTCCCCAAGGCAGCTGATTTGGAGGGACAAACGGAAATAAAACCGGCCATCCTATTGGTGTTTCGGCTGCGGCTGGATTAGTGATGCGGGCTAGTTTCCATTTTCGATTTTCCAGCTTCGACTTTCGAATTTCGAGTTTCGACTTTTGGCAGTGAGGCAGGAGGGGAGGCTATGGAGCGCGAGTTTACCATCGGCATTGGAGGGGCGGCGGGAGACGGACTCGACAAGTCCGGCGACACTTTGGCCAAGGGCGTCTCCCGCATGGGCCTCTACGTCTATGCCTACAACAGCTACCAGTCCATCATCCGCGGCGGCCACATCTGGCTCCGGGTCCGAATCGGCGAGAAGAAGGTCCACTCCCACGGCGACCACCTGAACCTTCTGATGGCCCTCAACCAGGACACCGTGGAGCGACACGCGCGCGAGGTCGAGCCCGGAGGAGCGGTCCTCTACAATTCGGACCGGTTCACCTGCGAAACGTCGCTGCTGCGGGATGGCGTTGTCGGGCTGCCGCTGCCGGTCAACCAAATCACCAAACCCTTCGGACGCCTTCTGCCCATTATGCAGAATACGGTTGCGCTGGGCGCGGTGATGTTCCTCACTCAGTTCGATTTTGATTCCACGGCGGGCGTGCTGGGCGACACGTTCAAGCACAAAGGCCAGGCCGTCGTCGATCAGAACGTGAAGATCATGAAAGCTGGCTACGACTACGCGCAGGAGCATTTCGTGCCCCTGGTCAAGGACGCGTGGAATTTCAGCCGGATTCGCAGGCCTTTCGCCACCGGGAATGAATTGTTCGCGCTGGGGGCGGTGACGGGCGGGTGCAAGTTCTATTCGGCTTATCCGATGACTCCGGCCTCGTCGATCTTGCACTGGATGGCCAGCCACGGAGAGCAGTGCGGCGTCGTGGTGAAGCAGTGCGAGGACGAGCTGGCAGTGGTGAACATGGCCATCGGAGCGGGTCACGCCGGAGTGCGCGCCATGTGCGGCACCTCGGGCGGCGGCTTCGCCCTCATGACCGAGGGCATCGGCATGGCCGGCATGCTCGAGGCTCCGGTGGTGGTCATCGAAGTGCAGCGCGGCGGCCCTTCGACGGGCATCCCTACCAAGACCGAGCAGGGAGACTTGAACCAGGTCTTTGGCGCTTCGCAAGGCGACTTCCCCCGCGTGATCGTCGCGCCGACCGAGACCGCGGACTGCTTCTGGACCGCCGTCGAGGCTTTCAACCTGGCCGAAAAGTACCAGCTCCCCGTGCTGATCATTTCGGACTTGCTGCTCTCCGAACACCCGGAGACCATCGAGGCCGACGCGCTTCGCCACGACGTGGCCATCGAGCGCGGAGAACTGGTGACCGAGTGGCCGAAGACCAACGGCCCCTACCGGCGCTATGCCAATACGCCCTCGGGTGTATCTCCACGAGCCTTGCCGGGGACCGAGGGCACGGAATACGTGGCCGCGACCGACGAGCACGACGAGGAAGGGATCCTGATCAGCGACGTGTTCACCTCGCCTCCGGTGCGCCGCAAGATCATGGAAAGGCGCATGAAGAAAGTGGAGCTTGCGCTCCAGGAGCTCAGGCCGCCCGAGCTCGAAGGTCCCGCGGACGCGCCGGTGACGCTGATTGGCTGGGGATCGTCCAGGGGCGTCATTGGCGAGGCGCGCGCGCTCCTCGCCGCCGAGGGGACCCGAGCCAACCAGCTCCATATCAAGTATCTGCACCCGTTCCACACCCGCGAAGTGAAGGCGATTCTCGGAAGATCGAAAATGCTGATTGGGATCGAAGGGAATTACACGGGCCAGTTTGCGCGTTTCCTGCGCGCCGAGACCGGCATCAGCGTCCACGCGAGCATCCTCAAGTACGACGGGGAGCCGTTCGAACCGCGCCTCATCGCCGAGGAAGTGAAAAGGATCATGGCCGGTAAGCCCGCCAGCCTGGACGTTACCCTCGAAGAGGCCCGCGAAATAGCCTACCACTACGTCCGGACTCACCTCGCCGACGTGGCCCGGCCGGCGAAGATCGAACTGACGGACGGGAACTCCCACGGCGAGCCCGTCTGGCGCGTCGAGATTGCTGACCGGGAGAGTGGCAAAAAACGGGGCGACCTCGAGATCGGTATCCGGACGGGCGCCCTGTACGCCTGGCAGCCGGCCTTTGCCACCACGGCCGGGGCGTAAAGGCTCTTGGAGTACTCGACAGGATGGACCTCGAAAAGACCATCGAATTCATCGTACAGAGTCAGGCGAAGGCCGAGGAGCGCGCGAACCGAGCCGACAAACGCCTGGACCGCCTCGAAGAATCCATCGTGGAAAGAGACAAACGCCTCGATCGCTTCGAAGAATTCATCTTGGAAAGCCAGGCGAAGGCTGAGGAGCGCGCGACCAAGGGGGACAAGCGCTTGGACCGCCTCGAACGGGTCGTTACTAAGCTGGCCGTCACCGGGCATAGATTCCGCAATGAGGTGCGTCTATTCCACAAGGATGTTCGTCTGTTCCAGACTGAAGTGCGTCAAGCTCTGTCGGAAACCAGCGATAAGGTTAATGTGCTCGTCGATACCGTAGATAAGCTGGTGCGCCTCAACAACAGAGGGCGCCGCAACGGCAAGGGGCGTCGCAATGGCTAGGGCTGAAGGTAGCGCGCTTGTGGCACGAACGAAGCCTGCCCTGCGCCGTGGTTTCGAGGAGATCAGCAACGCTAGCAAGAATGAATGGAGGAGTCCCTTATGGCGACCGTGACCGTTGAACTGCCGCTAGAAGCTTACCAGGGCGTAGTCGATCCCGACTGGTGTCCGGGCTGCGGCGATTTCGGCGTGCTGCGCGCGCTCGAGATTGCCGCCCAGAAGCTGCGCCTCCCGACTAAGGACATCTTCGTAGTCTCAGGCATCGGCTGCTCGTCGAACCTGCCGGGGTTCTTCCACGCGTACGGCGTACACAGCCTGCACGGGCGCGCGGTGGCGGTAGCGAGCGGCGCGAAGCTCGCCAACCACGACCTGCACGTGGTGATCACAGGCGGAGACGGCGACGGCTACGGTATCGGTCTCAACCATTTCATCCACGCCATGCGGCGCAATCTCGACCTGACCTATCTCGTCATGAACAACCAGATTTACGGATTGACTACTGGCCAGGCTTCGCCCACCACGGAGAAGGGACACAAGACCAAGTCCACGCCGCGCGGGAACGTCGAGCTGCCCATCAACCCTGTGGCGCTGGCGCTGGTCTCGGGAGCCACGTACGTCGCGCGCGGCTTTTCGGGAGAAGCCAAGCACTTGGCCGACCTCATCGCGGGCGGAATCGCCCACCACGGGTTCGCGCTGGTCGACGTTTTCAGCCCCTGCGTCACCTATAACAAGATCAATACCTATCCCTGGTTCAAGCAGCGCGTCTACAAGCTTGAAGACGAGAAGGGTTACGACACCTCGGACTTCCAGGCCGCGCTCCGCAAGTCCTTCGAGTGGGACCCGAAAATTCCGCTCGGAGTTTTCTATAAAGGCGAAGAGCTCACCTACGAGGACTCCGAGCCCGCGCTCAAGCAAGGTCCGCTGGTCCGCCAGCCTCTGGGGATGGAGAAGGGTCTGTTTGAGGAGTTGGTGGAGGAGTTTTACTAGAAAGGTTTCAGGTGTTAGGTTTCAGGTTTCAGGTTTTGCTTTGCCTGCCTTCTGCTTACTGCTGACTGCCTACTTCAACTAATCTGCCGGCTTGCTTCCGAATACGGCTTCTGGACGTGCTGGTTGGCCTCGTCGAGCGCGCCCTGCGTATTGTCGTTGGTCTGCAAGGCCCGCTGGTACTCGTTCAAGGCGCGGTCGCGCTGGCCGGTGACGTCGAAGATCTTACCCAGTGTGAGGTGCGCCCAGACCTCGACCCACTTGGGGTTCAAATCTCCGGCCAGGGCGGCGCGCATCTCCTCGGCGGCGGCGTTGTAGTTGTGGAGCTTGAAGAACGTCTCGCCGATGCGATAATGGGCCAGAGAATAGTTCTTGTTGATCTCGAGCGCCTGCTGATACTGCTTGATGGCCTCGAGATATGCCTGCTCCTGCGTCAGTTGGTCGCCGCGCGCCATCTCGACCGCGATCTTGGTCTGCTCGTCGTACTTCAAGATGCGGCTGGCGGGATCGACCACCACGGTCCGCGGTTTGGTCACCGTATTGACCGTGAAGTCGGCCGTAGTGCCCACCATGTCCACGCGGCTGTTCTGCGGCTTCCGGCCCTCGGTCGTCACGCGGACTTCCACCGGCATGCGGAAGATGTCGAGGTCCTGGGTAATCTTGCCCACCACCTGGTAGCCTTTGGCGGTCCGGTAGACCGCCCAGGTGCGCTTGAACTGCGGGATGCCCGTCGAAGTGACCCACTGGGCGAAGAAGTAGGTCAAGCTTTCTTGGCCGTGGCCTGCTGCTTGCTGCTTGTTCGAGTTTTCCGCCAGCTTCTGAAATTCGTCGCTCGCGATCGGCTTCCCGGCGTATTGCTGCGCCATCGTCCGCAAGGTCTTGAAAAAGGCGTCGTCGCCGATCACCCAGCGGAGCATGTGAAAGACCATGGCGCCCTTGTTGAACACGACGGACTCGTACTCGGGCGTGAACTCGTGCAGGTGGCTCGCCTGGCTGACCGGCGCCGCGTCCTCGTGGGTGAGGGCGCGGATGACGACGTCGTGCATGGCGTCTTCGAAGGCGTTGGCTCCCGCCGCCTCCTCGACGTAGAGAGCGGCTGGAGGCTTCTCCGCACCGGGCCTCGTAGTGCTGGCCTCCCGAGGCTTCTCGGACCCCGTCAATTACCGGCTGCTCGCGCACGAGATTTCGCACCAGTGGTGGCGGTGCCTGGTCAGTCCGGCGACGCCTGACGACGCCTATCTCGACGATGGCCAGGTGGCTCGCGGGCAGCGGTCCAAACTTGTCGGAGAAGAACGCCAGGATTTTGCCGGCCGTCTCGCCGTACTTCTGCGCCAGGCTCTGGTGGCCTTCTTTAAGGTAAAGCGTGATGTCAGCGCCCGCCGCCGCCGCCGGCTCAACCGCATACTTGCCGGCGAGCACGGTCCCCGGAAAAGAGCGTTGATCGTACCGGAAGGTGTATGTTACCGTGCCCGCCTCCCGCTCCGGCGCCGAAGCCTTGCCCGAAGCGATCACGATTTCGTCGGACGGGACCGTGACGCGGACCGCCGCCGCGAAGCGGTTGACGCCGTAGGCGTTCACCGGGAACCAGCGGCCCGCGTA
>QHZK01000252.1 GCA_003224635.1 Acidobacteriota bacterium
CAAGGTCACCACGATCCGTCCGAGGCTCTCGGTGCGTTTCATCGTTTTCTACTTTTGATCGAGCGGCGCTCCGACCGCCTCCTCAAGGCTCGCGAACGCGCTCTGCAGCGCGAGCAACCCTTGTTGGTAAGTGCGCTCTACGTCCTGGACGTTCCGCTGCGCGTCAAGCACCACGAGGATGGTGGCCTTGCCCGCTCGGTAACTTTCTTCGGCCATCCCCTCCAGCTTGCGGACCGCCGGCACGAGCGTCTGACGGTAAATTCCGGCTTGCGTTTGCTGGGCGTTCCAGTCGAAGTAAGCCTCTTCTACCATTCCGGCCACCGCCCGCTTCCTTGCCGTCGTCTCGGCCTCGAGCACCCGCTGGCTGGCAAGCGACTGGGCGATCTCGCCTTGGTTCCGGGAGAAGATAGGAAGGGTCAGCGAAAGCTGGCCCCTGGGGCCGACGCGGAAATCGGGCGGGGAGTTGAAGTCGAGCCCGTATTGCAGGTCGAGGTTGGGAATTCGCTCGGCCTTGAGCAACCCGCGCCTGCTCTCCTCCACTTTTTCCTCCTGCGCCAGGTGCTGCAGCTCCGCATTCGCTCGGTAGGCGCGCTGGACGAGTTCCTCCACCGACCAGGCCGGAGGCGGGTCCTCCAGTCCTCCCGCGAGCTCCCAGGCAGTCGCGGCCGGCTCGTTCAAAAGGGCGTTGAACTGGCTGAGCGCCACCTTCTCCTCCTGCCGGGCCACCTCGAGGTCCGCCTGGGCGCGCGACACCTCAACCTCGGCTTGCACCACCTCGAGCTGGGGGACGGCGCCAGCCTCGAAGCGCTGCTGCGCAATCTGCTTCAGGCGCTCGGCAAGCTTCACCACCTGGGCCAGCCGCTCGGATTCGGCGCGCGCGAACGCCAGACGATAGAACGCCTCGCGCGCGCTGCGGCGCACCTGCCGCGCTACGGTCGAGATCTCGACATCGGTCACGCCGCCCTCTTGCTGGGCTACGTTGATGCGATGACCGCGCTTTCCGCCGAGTTCCAGGGGTTGATCGAAAAACCAGCCTTCGTGGGGGGTATCCCGCAGCGCGGTGAAGCCGAACGTGGGGTTGGGCCGCTCCTTGGCGATTTGGACCCCGGCGCGCGAAACAAATCGCCTTTGGCGCGCCGCAGCCAGATCGAGATTTTGTTTGTCAGCGAGATCGAGCGCGGCCTGCAGGGTGAGCCGCGCGCCGCCCTGCGACTCCTGCCCCCCGGTCGGGGCTGCCGTGACCAGCAGGATCAAAAGGAACGATGGAAGCGCCTTCACAGCCCTGTCTCCTCCGCGCCCGTCGGCCGGGTTCGCATAAGATTGGCGTTGAAATCGACACACCAAGCATCTTACGACAAAGCGCGCGTCGCGTCGCGTCCCTTTCTTCGCGCTTTCCCTATCAGTGACCGATGTGACGGGATTATCCCGTAGCGCCGCCGTCTCGGCGGCTGTCGCTGAGGCGTCCCGCCTCAGCACGTGGGGGCAGGATGCCCGCATAACAGCCAGCAAGATGCCGGCGCTACAACGAGAAACAAAATTCTCGTTTCGGCGCGCATAACCGTCTAAGAACAGCCTCTGCGCTTTAGACTGGTTTGGGTTCGCAACTGTGACCGGTCGAGCTCCCGGAAGGAGCCGAGGCGTTTCGAAGGGGGGGATAAAGGTCGCCCCGGCTCTCCCGGTCCTGCTTGAAACGACCCCTAGCGAAAGGGGACGTTGGGTAGTGGCTAAGTCAGTTGTGGTTTCTACCTGCCGATCATCATGCCACAGAAAGCGGCGAGTGCAAGGAGTTTCGCGTGACGGCCGCCGGGCAGCCTGCCCACTATCTTTCTTACGAACCCTGCTCGGCTTCCGCTATAATGCCCTCCATCGCGATGGGTTGGCTGACGTTGCCGCGCAAGCCGGAGCCCGAGGTGATGGGCGAAGCCGATGAAGTGGAGGCTTACGCCTCGGCGGCGGCGCAGGCGTATCTGGATTCGGTCGATAACACTCTGGTCGCGCAGGTACTGTCAGAGGGCTCGCCCAACACGCCTGGGGTTGACGGTTCTCCGCTCAGTGGGTGGCTCCTGGACATCGGCGCCGGGCCGGGCGGCATTCCCCTGAAGATTGTGCGGCGCTGCCGCAGCCTGTGCGCGGTGGGCGTTGACCGCTCGCTCAACATGGTCCGCGCGGCCCGCAAGACCGCGGCCGAGGAGGGACTCCGAGAACGCGCGTTCTTCTTTGTTGCCGACGCCGCGCGGCTGTCTTTCCCGGATGCTTTCTTTGATTTTGTGCTGTCCAATTCGCTGCTGCACCATTTGTCTGACCCTGTCGAGGTGTTCAACGAGATGGCGCGTGTGGCCAAACCCTCCGGGTTGGTCCTGCTGCGCGACTTGTGCCGCCCCTCGCGACTCGCTTTCCCCTTGCATGTACGCTGGTTTGGGCGATACTACTCCGGCTTGATGAGCAAACTTTATTTCGATTCAGTCAGGGCCGCCTACACGGACCGGGAACTTGCCGAGTTGCTGCGGCGCTCGGCGCTGGCCGATGCCCGAGTTTTCTTTCACGGGCGCACACACCTGGGTTTCATCCGGCGCGGGAGTCAGCCGAAGGGCGGAGCCCCGGCCAAGTGAAAACGTAACGAGAGCCGTGCAAGAATTTCTTTGCACGCGACTAGTCCAGTCTGGGGGTGCGGGTCGAATCGCGCCCTCCCCAAAGGTTATCGGATGAGATCGCTCTTTCTCGTCATGCTCTCGTTATCCGGCGCGGGGCGGCTCTTGGCGCTGCAGAGCAAAGAAAAGCCGCCCGCCAGCTATTCGATTACGCTTCCCCCGGAGCCCGATTTTTCGGCTGTAGACTGGCTGGTGGGTGAGTGGAGGGGCAAGACTGCCGGAAAGGACCCTCAGGGCGAGGTCCGTCTCACGGCCGCCTACGATCTTGGCAGACGATTCATGATCCTGCGCGAGGACGTTGCATTGCCTCCAACAAAAACTGCGCCGGCGACCAGGGAATCCTGGATGGCAATCTTGGAGCCCCGCCCTTCAGGTCAAGGCTTTGCGATGCGGGCGTATTCGAGCACTGGTTTCATCACCCGATATGACGTGGCGGTCAAAGGCGGCGAGATCTATTTCAATCAGGAGGGAGGGGAACAACCACCGCCGGGCTGGCTGTTTCGCCGCCTCCTCGAGCGCGTCAACGACACAGAGTTCAGCGAAACCGTTCGGGTGGCCCCGCCCGACAAGCCTTTCTTCGACTACTATACGGCCAGGCTCACCCGCGTCATGGCGAGGAAAGAAGCGCCTGCCGGGTCTCCGCCTCAGACGCCTGAGCGGCCGCCCCAGCCGAACGCTCAGCCGCACAAGTGAAAACGTGGCGTGAACGAGACGCGCAGAGGCAGGCCACGCCGCGCCCGTAGGCTATCTTGAGAGAAGCGAGATGCCCAGGTCTTCAGCCTGGAAAGAGGCAATCCGGTTTTCTTTGGGACACTGGCGAATCTCGATCCTGGTGCTCATTCCCGCCGCAGCTCTTTCGAGATCCTTACACCTTCATCCCGTGATTGGTTTTGGAGCGGCCGCCGCGGCGCTCGTTCCACTTGCCAGCCTGCTCGGGGACGCTACGGAACAACTGGCCGGGCACATCGGAGCGACCGCCGGCGGCCTGCTCAACGCGACCCTGGGGAACCTCGCCGAACTCATGTTCGGAGTCATCGCGCTCTGGGGAGGCCACACCGAGGTCGTGAAAGCCTCGCTCACCGGAAGCATCATCGGGAACCTTCTCCTGGTTTTTGGGCTGGCGGCCTTCCTGGGCGGACTCCGACGCGAGAAGCTGAGTTTCAACCGCGTCGCAGTGGGCGCCAACACGTCCATGTTGTTTCTGGCCGTGGTTGCGCTGGTGATGCCGGCGCTCTTTCAGTTGTCGGTTTCGGGAACACTCGAATCGGCCGGGCTCAAGATCGAGCGCCTGAGCCTTTGGACAGCGGTGGTTTTGCTGCTCAGCTACTTCTCGAGCTTTATTTTCATGTTCCGCACGCACCGAAGTGTTTTCCGCGGAGCGAGCTTCGAGACTCCGAGCATCAGGAAATCGACTGCGGTGACTGTGCTGGTCGCGGCCGCTGCCTTGACCGGGGTGGCAAGCGAAATCCTGGTGAGCCGGATCGAGATAGTGACTCGCGTCCTCGGCTGGACGGAGCTGTTTGTGGGCCTGGTGATTGTCGCCACGGTGGGGAACGCCGCCGAGCACTCGACGGCGATCCTCATGGCGCGCAAGGACAAAATGGACCTGGCGATGAACGTCGCCATCGGCAGCAGCGCGCAGATTGCGCTGTTTGTGGCGCCCGTGCTCGTCGTGCTCTCACAGGCGAGGCCTCGGCCGATGTCCCTCGTATTTCATCCCCTCGAGATCGCGGCGGTCATGTTCTCGGTGGGTGTGGTCACGGTAGCTTCGGTGGATGGAGAAACCAACTGGTTCGAGGGCCTGCAATTGCTGGGTGTCTACGTCATCCTCGCGGTCTTCTTCTACTTTCTGCCGGCGCCGTAATGAACTCGCTCCGGTTCAGGCGAGCACCTTCATGGCGCTCGCAGCGAGCGAATACGTCCCTACCTGGCTCCGAATCAATGTTGTGGGTATCCTCAACTATCATTGTATTTGTTTACCAGCCTGAAAGCCTCGTAAATTCGCCCTCTTGAAGATTTCGCTGGACAAAAGCTGACCTCTCCGCTACCGTAGAGTGGATGAAAGCATCCGGTCGCGGCGGTCCTGCGGACGATAGGGAGCAGCGCGAAGTCGTCGAGTTAGTCCCCAAGCCAGAGCTCGACCGAGCCCAGCGGCAGATCGAACGGCTGCAGAAGGAGAACGAGCGACGGAAGCGGGAAAGTGAGCGCTTGAAGCGGGAAAGCGACCGCTTGAGGCAGGAGATCGAGCGGCTGCGCAAGGAACTAGAAGCCGCGCTGCGAGCGAGCAAGCGA
>QHZK01000283.1 GCA_003224635.1 Acidobacteriota bacterium
CGCTACTCAGGCGGCAGCGAGCGGCTCTCCCGACGAAGCGGCCGGCGCGGTTGTGGGACCGGGCGAAACGCCGGTCACGCTGCGCATCAACGGGAAGACTCACAGGCTCAACCTCGAGCCGCGCGTCACACTGCTCGACGCGTGTCGCAACCATCTGGACATTACGGGCGCCAAGCGGGTGTGCGACCGCGCCACGTGCGGCGCCTGCACGATGATCGTGGACGGCAAGCCGGTCTACTCGTGTACCGTGCTGGCGATCGAAGCCGACGGGCGCAGCGTCACCACTATCGAGGGCCTGGCGCCCGAGGGCCGCCTGCACCCGGTGATGGCGGCTTTCGTCGACCACGACGCGCAGCAGTGTGGCTTCTGCACGCCGGGCTTCGTGGTGGCGTGCAAGGCCTTCCTCGATAAACATCCCAACCCCACCATGAAGGACGTGGAGAGAGGACTGGGCGGCAACCTGTGTCGTTGCGGCACGTACGTGGGAGTGAGGCAGGCCGTGCTCGAGGCTGCCAAGACAATGAAGGGAGGGGCTCATGGCAAAGTGTAAGTACGACTGGCCCGAAGCGAGCCAGCGCCGGCTCATCGGCAAACGCATCAAGCGCATCGACGGACCGGTCAAAGCCAGCGGGCGGGCCAAATACTCGTTTGACATCAACCGGCCAGGGATGCTCTTCGGCAAGGTCCTGCGCTCCCCGTACGCGCACGCCACGGTGAAGTCCATCGACACCTCCGAGGCTGAGAAGTTAGCCGGCGTGAAAGCCGTGCGCGTCATCAAAGCCGCCGGCAAGGAGGTCCAGTGGCAAGGGGACGAAATCGCGGCGGTGGCGGCGGAGCGCGAGGAGGTTGCTGAAGACGCCATCCGCAGAATCAAGGTTGAATACGAGCAGCTCCCGTACCTCGTGACCGAAGAAGACATCGGCCAGGCGGGTGATCGCGTGAAGCCCGCCGTCCAACTGAAGAAAGGTGATCCTGACCAGGCGTTTCAAGACCCCGACGCAGTTATTTCCGAAGGCTACTACGGCATACCGGTCATCACTCATTGTTGCCTCGAGTCCCACGGCCAGGTCGTTGAGTGGCCCGACCAGCAGAGCTTGAAGGTTTGGGCCTCGACGCAGGGCGTTTCGATCCTGGGCAACCAGTTTGCCGAGCCGTTGGGCATCCCTCAGAACAACGTTGACGTGATCTGCGAGTACATCGGCGCCGGGTTTGGCAGCAAGTTCCAAGTTGATGTCTGGGGACTGGAAGCGGCGCGGCTCTCCAAGGACGCGGGCGGTAAGGCCGTGAAGCTGATGCTCGAGCGCGACGCCGAAGTGCTGGTTGCCGGCGCGCGTCCTTCGCTTTTCGCCAAGGTCCGCGTGGCTGCCAAAAAGGACGGCACGCTGACCGCCTGGGAGGCCGAGTCCTGGGGCACCGGAGGCATCCAGGGAGCGGGCACGCCCCCTCTGCCTTACGTTTTCGGCGGCACCACCACGAAAGGCGGGATCCCGAACCAGAACAGGAAGCACACCGCTGTCGCCTGCAACATCGGCGGCGCGCGCGCCTGGCGGGCGCCCAATCATCCGCAAGCCTGCCTCGTGACCATGGGCGCGCTCGACGATCTCGCCGCCAAGCTCAACATGGACCCGATCGAGTTCTTCTCGAAGAACGCGGACCTCGCGCCCAACGCGGAGTTTGCGAAGACTTACCGTGAGGAGCTGCAGAAGGCAGCCGAGCTGGCGGAATGGAAAACTAACTGGCATCCGCGCGGCGACAAGACTTCCGGGCACGTCAAGCGCGGGATGGGAGTCTCGCTGCACACCTGGGGCGGCGATCCACACCGCAGCACTTGCGACGTGATCATCAAGCCTGACGGGTCGGTGGAAGTGAAGCTTGGAAGCCAGGACCTCGGGACAGGTACGCGCACGGTAATTGCCATTGTCGCCGCGGAAACTTTCGGCCTGCCCGTCGAGGCTGTCAAGGTCACTCTCGGCGACAGTCGCTACCCGTTCGACGGCCCCTCGGGCGGCAGCACTACCGTCGGCGGCGTGAGCGCCTCCACGCGACGCGGCAGCGTGGACGCGCTCGAAAAGCTGTTTGCGGCGGTAGCGCCGTCGCTCGGCGCGCAAGCGGACCAGCTCGAGGCGGTGGACGGCCACATCCGGGTGAAGGGCGACAGCTCGAAGCGGTTCACCTGGAAGCAGGCCTGCGCCAAGCTGGGCGTCAATGCCATCCAGGCCCAGGGCGTGCAAGACGACCCTAAGAAAGATCCACGGTCTATCTGCGATCTCAGCAGGGGTGGCGTCGGCGGCGTGCAGATCGCCGATGTCTCCGTGGACACAGAAACTGGCATCGTGCGGATCAACCGCATGGTGGCCGCCCAGGATTGCGGCCTGGTCATCGATTTGAAGACGGCGGAGAGCCAAGTCTACGGCGCCTTGATCATGGGCGTCTGCTACGCGCTCTACGAAGAGAAAATCATGGACAGCCAGACCGGCCGCATGCTGAACCCTAACATGGAATTTTACAAGCTGGCCGGCATCGGCGATATCGGCGAGTTCGTGGTGCACATGATGACCGGTCCGGGCTACGACGAACGCGGCGTGATCGGACTGGGCGAGCCGCCCGTTATTTCTCCCGGCGCCGCCATCTCGAACGCCGTCGCCAACGCGATCGGCGTCCGCGTCCCCACGCTGCCGCTCACTCCTGATAAGGTACTGGCGGCGCTTGAGAAAGGAGGTATGGCCTGATGCAAGCCTTCGAATACGCAAGCCCCAAGACCACCGAAGAGGCTGTAAAGCTGCTGGCGAGCGACTGGGGCCAGACCGAAGTCCTCGCCGGCGGCACCGACCTCGTCAGCTTGATGAAGGATTACGTCTCCGCTCCCAACCGCGTGGTGAGCGTGAAAGACGTTAAAGAACTGCGCGGCATCGAGTACAAATCGGGCAGCGGATTACGGCTCGGCGCCACGGTCACTTTGCAGGAGTTGATCGACAGCCCCGACGTGAAACGTAATTGCGCGGCCTTGGTCGAGGCTGCGGAAGGCGTCAGCAGCCAGCAGATTCGCGCCATGGGCACCGTAGGCGGCGACCTCTTGCAGCGCCCGCGCTGCTGGTACTACCGGGCCGGCTACGGACTGCTCGCGCAACTGAACGGCAAGTCCTTGGTGCCCGACGGCGACAATCGTTACCACGCCATCCTGGGAAACTCAGGGCCGGCCTACTTTGTGAACCCCTCGAGCCTGGCCCCGATCCTGATCGCGCTTGGGGCCAGGGTAAAGCTGGTCGGTCCGGGCGGCCCGCGCGAACTCGACGTGGACAAGCTTTTCGTCACGCCTTCGAACGACCAAGGTCGCGAGCACGCCATCAAACCCAACGAAGTACTCACCGAAATCGTTGTTCCCCACCACGCCGGGGCCAAGAGCGCGGTTTACGAAGTCCGGCAGAAGGAGGCGCTCGATTGGCCTCTGGCTGCCGCCGCCGTGGTGCTGCACATGGATGGACAGACCGTGAAGGGCGCGCGCGTCGTCCTCGGTCACGTGGCGCCCGTTCCCTGGCCGTCGCCTGAAGCTGAGGAAGCGCTGGCGGGAAAGACGATCAGTGAAGACGTCGCTGACCAAGCAGGCAAAGCAGCGGTGAGCAAAGCGACTCCACTCAGCAAGAATACGTATAAAGTCCAGCTCGCGCGCGTGGCGGTGAAACGCGCTGTCGTCGCCGCCGCTAGGGGTTAGGGCTAGGGTCACCACATGGAACCTTTCCCCCACCAGGACGCAAGCAGCCGTCGGGCCTGGTCACGGCTGTGGGTGGCGCTCGCGACCTTGCTGCTCTTTGCCGGGCCTAGCTCCGCTGGCATCCGCGGCCCGGGGAAATACAGCGGAGTTGTCGTCTTTGATCGTTGGGACGGCTGTCTCCTGTTCAGTAGCGTCTACCTGATGTACATCTCGGAGGTTGTCAAGGATGACCTCCGCAGTTATGCGGGTCAGGCAATACAGATTGATGCACTCGACGTACTCCAACGTGTCAATCCAGGCGATGGACTGATCCGAAAGTTCAAAGTACTTGGTCCTGCGCCAGAAAAACACCTCGGGGCGATACCCGAGGGACTTTTTCTCGTCGCCGATGGGCCCTTCCCAAACCGCGGCCTGCCGGCAGTCACACTTGAGATTCGCAATCAGGGAGCCAAGTCTGCCACGGTCGATAGCTCAAAGATTGGGTTGGCCTTGCTCACAAAGAAGCAGGAAGGCTACTACGCGTTCGACCCATCCGATGGGCCCTCAACCGCTATCATAACGCGCGTGAGCGTTTTGAATCCGGGAGGGAAATTCTGGTGGTCATTGGATGGAGTCAAGCACTCCTTCTCCTACACGATTGACCCGGAGAATCGGCTCCCTCACTCTTTCGATCTGGACCCAGGACGATCAAGGAGCACCACGGTCACGTTTGAGATCCCGCCCGGGGAGTATCAATTCATCTCCGGCTACGGCGGCGGAGTCCACGAGGAAAGATCCCTGGTCAGCAATCCCGTCTCCTTTGACGTGAACGAAGCACCAGTTGGGCGGCAGTCGCTACTTGATTATCCAGTCCGAATTTGGTCGCATCTGCGCAAATAATACAATAGGCTACCTTCAGCAAAGCCGCAGCGCGCAAGGGAGGAAATGTTTATGCCCGACGATGTCAGCCGCATCGGAATTCCCCAGGAACACTGCCGGTTGCTCCGGTGTAAGGAAATGTTCATCGAAACGGGGCGCGAGTTCGACATTACCAACACCGGCAGCGGCATCTACTGGTGCAGCCACACGCAGACTTGCCTGGGTCCGGATAGCGAAGTCGCCGACCCGGAGCACTGCAAGGCCGGACGTGGCTGCTACGAGGTGCTGTAAGCTTGGCGAGTGGCTGTGTCTCAGGGCTCGCATAGATCGCAAAGAGCGCGATGTATGGGTTGCCCCGACGAGCTTGGTGATTTCCACGTCGTGCGCCCTTAACCCTTCCGGCACTTCCCAAGTTCTCATGCGCTGAGCTATGATCTCGCGGGCCTCCTGGACTGCAGAGGGCGCTGGCTATAACTACACGGATCAGGTCACGGAGGATCGGCGGCGGCTTGCGGTGGCTGTCACGAAGTCGGCTTGCACGTCAACCGAATGGAGCACCCCATGGCACACTATATTCTTCTTGCGAAGCTCACCCACCAAGGAATCACGCGCATCAATGAAAAAGAACTTCATGACCGTTGGGACTCTTTCGTCAAGCTGCTCGAAAGCAAGGGGGGCAAACTGGTGGCCTTCTACGCCACTCTGGGAACCTACGACTACGTCATCACTGCCGACCTGCCGAACGACGCCGCCGCCTTGGAAGTCTCCCTGGCCACAGGGAAAAAGGGCAACGTGACGTTCGAGACCTGCCGGGCCTTCGACTATGCGGAATTCGCGAAAGCCGTTGAGTCGACGGCGGGATAAGGTTTGAATTGCCGCGGCTCCC
>QHZK01000253.1 GCA_003224635.1 Acidobacteriota bacterium
GGATGGCGGTGCCGTGGAACGCGGCGGCCAGCTCCACGGCGCGCTCGTAGGTGCGGTTGCTGACAAAAATGGCGCGCGCCCCGGATTCGAGCAGGTGCTTGGCCGAGATCTCGCTCATCTTGCCGGCGCCGATGACGAACACGGTCTTGCCCTTGAGACTGCCGAAGATTTTCTTCGCCAACTCGACGGCCGCGTAAGGGACCGAAACGGCGGCGGAGCCGAGCGCGGTCTCGCGCCGGACGCGGCGCGCCACGCCCAGCGCCTGGTTGACGACCTCGCCCAGCACTCCGCTCAAGGCGCCAACCTCGCGGGCGACGGCATACGAGCGCTTCACCTGGCCGAGAATCTGGGGCTCGCCCAGAATCATCGAGTCGAGACTCGAAGCCACGCGGAACAGGTGTCGCACCACCTCTTCCTGGCGGCGCCAGTAAAAATACGGCTCCCAGGGGCTCAAGTCGCAGTGGTGGTAATCGAGCAAAAACTGGCGCAGCAGAGGCTCGCCGTCGGCGCCCTCCTCGGCGTTCGCGGTCACTTCAACGCGGTTGCAGGTGGAAAGGATCAGCCCCTCGGCGATTCCGTCGCGGCGCACGAGGTTTGAGACGGCCACGGGGAGGCGCGATTCCTGGATGTTCATCCGCTCGCGCACTTCCACCGGGGCCGTGCGATGGTTGATTCCGACGAGCACAAGGTTCATGGGAATCGGGAATCGGGAGTCGGGAGTCGGAGGTCGGTTGACTTCTGACTTCTGGCTCCTGACTTCTGACTTCTGATTTTCACGGCGCTCCCCCTCCGTTCGGGACATAGCCGTGCTGGCCGCTCAACAGGCTCACGCCGAGGAACGTGACCATGACCGCAGCGAAGCCGAAGATGGCCACGTAAGCGGCGCGGCGCCCGCGCCAGCTCCCGCTCAAGCGCGTCGAAAACAGGGTCAAGTAAATCAACCAGGTGACCAGTGACGCCAGGATTTTCGGGTCGAGCTCCCAGGGGCCCTTCCACGTCTGGCTGGCCCACACAAATCCGGTCAGAATGCCGGCGCTCAGGAAGGGAAGGCCGAAGACCAGCGACCGGTAGTAGAGTTCGTCACAGACATCGAGCGACGGCAAACGGTAGTAGAAGGCTCTCGGCCTTTTCGACTTCAACTCTCTTTCCTGAATCAGGTACATGATGGCCGCAACAAAGGTGAGGAAAAAGCCCGTGTAGCCGAGGAATATCGTGGCGATGTGGACGAGCAGCCATCCTCCTCGAAAGGCGGGAGACCGGAAAGAGTCTTCCGGACGAAGCGCAGAAACAAACGTCAGGACGAAGACCAGCGGCAGCATGAAAATCCCGAGCGCGGCGATCCGGTAGCGCAAGTAGGCGAAGAAGAACGCCACCGTGACGAGAAAGGCGAAAAACGAGAGCGCGCCGCGCACGTCCGTCACCGGCAGCCGATGGGTCGCGGCCACCGAGGCGGCGAACGCGGCCGCGTGGAGCGCGAGCCCCAGTCCCAGAGCGCCGAGCGCGGCGGGAGGCAGCGACGACCGCCTGCGCACGAGCGAGGGCAAGGTCAGGAGAATCCCCAAACCGTAGACCGCCAGGGCCAGCCATAGGAGGGTCGTCGGCATAGGCTGCTCAGCTCGCAGGGCTCAATCCATGAATTATACTCGAAACTCGAAATTCGAAATTCGAAACTGGAAACTCGAAGCTCGAAGCCCGTTGAACTGCACCGGCCATGTGTTAGCGCGCGCTGTAAGCGTGCAACAACACCGCCCAGCGCACTTCGATGGTTTTGGGTTTCCAGTTTCGAATTTCGAGTTTCGAATCCAGCCTCTAGAAAATGGCCAGGCGCAGGATTTGCCTGACCACTTCTTCCGGGGGGCGCTTCTCGGTTGAGACGCGATGCTCCGCCAGCTGGTAGAAGGGCAGGCGCTGCTCGAGCAGTTGAGCGAAACTGGCAGGGTCGCGAAACAGCGGGCGGTTGTTGATGCCTTCGCAGCGGCGCAGCAACTCCTTGAGCGAACAGTCGAGCCAGACCGTCGCGCCGCCCGTCGAGCGGATGAACTCCAGGTTGGACTGCTGCACGAACGTTCCGCCTCCCAGCGCGACGACCGCCGGCTCCGACTTCGACGCTTCGGTAAGGACGGCGTGTTCCATGAGGCGAAACGGCGCCTCGCCCTCGCGCTCGAAAATCTCGCGCACGGTCTGGCCTCGGGCGGCTTCGATGGTGGCGTCAAGGTCGATGAAGGGCCATCCCAGCTCCCGCGCGAGCAACGCCCCTACGGTTGACTTCCCGCTGCCCATGAAGCCAAGCAGGTAAATCAGTTTGCGGCGACGGCGAGGCATTCGATTTTAGGTTTTCGATTTTGGATTTCAGACTTGTGATTATAGTGCGTGTCAGGGAAGCTTGAAAGCTAGAAGTTCGGAACTCGAAATTCGAAACTCGGAACTCGAAATTGAAAGCCGCGAGAGCGGTGTGGGGCGCGGGCGCTCGAGCGTGCGCCAACATCGCCAGGTGTACTTCGATGGGTTTGGGGGTTCCAGTTTCGAGTTTCAATTTTCGAGTTTCGGATTTCTGGAACTCAGGGAAGGCGCCGGACGCGGATCGTGCCGCTGAAGGAGCGAAGGTCGACGTTGGCCTTGCCCTCGTTGTGGGTGCCAAAGAAGCTGCTGCTGGCGCCGGAAGGAGGACGAAAGGCAGCGTGACGCTTGGGGGTAAAGGAGATTCCCGCATCGGTGATGACCTTGCCGCGCGCCGACCGGGCGCTGAGCTCGAACGAGGCAGAAGCCGGGGTCACAATTTCGATGTCACCGCTGTAGTCGGTCAATTCGTAGTTGCCGTCGGGCAGAAAATCGCCCTCGTAAAAGATTTTGCCGGAGGTAGTTCCGGCCCGAACCCGGGAACTGGTGGGACTCACCAGGCGCAGGCTGCCGCAAATCGAGTGCGCCTCGACGCGGCCCGAAGGGCGCACCATCTCGATGTCACCGCCGATGGTACGGACATCGAGGTGGCCGGCCACGTCACTCACCGCAATGGTCCCGCCCACCGAGGCCACGGACGCCTCGCCTTGCAGGGTCTGAATCTGAACGCTGCCTTCAGGGTTGCGAATCTCGACGCTCGAGCCCAGTGGCACGTCCAGGCTGTAGTCCGTAGTCTTATCGCCGGTCATCTGGGAATCCAGGATGTGCGTGGTGAAGTGAATCTTGTCTGCCTGGCCCTTGGGCGGAAACGCCTCGACATCGACCTCGATCTGGGGCGACGCAGTGGTGGACACCATGTGAACCCGCGTTTTGTCCCAACCCTTCACGGTTACGCGGCCCGTGACGTTCGAGAGGCTGATCAGCGGATTTGCCGAGGTCTCGATGGTCCGCTCGACGCGCGACGGACCAGCGGCGCCCAGAACGCCCAGGGGTACAAGCAGCACCCAGATCTTGGTCCAGCTCACGCCGGGCCGTCCCATCTTGTAGGCTTCACTCACTTGAGTATCTTGGTCAAGCACAGGGACAATTCCTTCCGCCGCGGTCAACGACCGTCATACTCGAGCGCGGCCGACAGGACCTCAGCCTTCTGCTCGTAAGCCGCGACCAGGTACTCGCGGGCCAGAGCGTTCCCGGGCTCCTCCTTGACGGAGTCCCGAGCTTCGCGAATCGAGTTGTTCAAGGAGACGAGGCTCCTCTCGTAAGTGTCCTCAACCGCAGGCTCGAACGACGTTTTACGCGCCTGATAGCTGCCTTCCAATTCCTTGATGGTTTCGGCCAGCGCGATATCTTCGCCTGAAATCTGCGGGGGCGCAACTGCTTCTGCGGTCGGCTTAGCCGTTCGGCCCGCGGGCGCTGTCCTCGGGCCGAAGACACCCGGGGAGACGCTGAGGCTTAACGCCAATATCACCAGCGAAGCCAAGACTCCAACGGCCGCCGGGCTGGGCAGGGACGTAAGGTGGGAAACCCAGCGCGTCCACCAGCCGCCCGGCTCGCGGAACACTCCTTCAGCCTCGAGCGTGGCGCGGATATTGGCCCACACACGCGGTGGCGGCTCCTCAAACCCCAGGGCAGCGCTCTCGGAAATCACCGCCCGAAGATCGGCGAGAATCACACCGCAGAAGGCGCACTCGCTCGCGTGTACGATGACAGCCGGCCGATCTCCTCCTTCGAGGTAGTCTGCCACCTGTGCGTCAAAAAGCCGGCAAGCCTCGCGCCTGCCGGTTACGTGCTCGCCTTTCTCGTCTAACATAGTCCCCTCTCAACTTTCATGCTTCGATGCCGGGTTGGCGCTTGACCCGCTCCCGAGCTCGGCCCTATGACCGCGCAGCCAGTCCCGCAGCTTCAGCCTCGCCTTATGAAGTTGAGACTTGGAATTGCCGATCGAATAGTTCATGATCTGGGCGATTTCGTTGTGTTCGTATCCTTCCACGTCGTGCAGCACAAAGACCGCCCGGTAGCCGGGTGGAAGCTGCGCGATGGCCCGGTCCAGGCTGATGCGGTCAACCAAGCCCAGAAGCCGTCTGTCGTCGTCCCCGTACTCGCGCTTCACCGGCTCTTCTTGCGACGGGTCCGAGTCGTCGAGCGGCACTTGCTGAATGCCTTTCTTCCGCAAGTGCATCAGTACGACGTTGACCACCAGGCGGTGCAACCAAGTCGAAAACGCGGACTCTCCGCGGAAGGTCCCGATCTTACGAAAAAGCTGCAGGAACGCTTCCTGGGACAGGTCTTCCGCCTCCGCGGGGTCTCCGACCATGCGCAGGCACAGAGAATACACGCGCCGCTTGTGCGCTTCGAAGAGTGCTGCAAACGCTGCTTCATCCCCACGCTGGGCGCGCGCGATAAGTTGAGTCTCCGGAGCGGCCTTCGGCGCCGCATCTTTCTGTGGGCTCAAAGTGTTTCACTTGGGCCGCACCTCAACTCGCTGGGTGAGATGCGGAGCCTAAGACGGGAGTTGTATTTGGTACTGAAGATTGATGATTGACGATTGAAGCGCCATGCCGGCTGATAACCGATGGAAACTGCGCCTGGCGGCTGCTAATCGGCGACTGCCGGCCTCTCAAGCGCCGACCATCGTCATCAATCGCCACTCCTTTGCCCGCTGGCATGCACCTCGAGGACGGCCTTCCCCATACCTGCGTTACCGGCTGTATCGTACACGCGCACGGTAATCACGTGCTCGCCGGGTTCGAGACCTCGGACCTTGACCGTAAAGGTCTCCCGCTGTGAATCTGCGATTCCGTCGTCGGCAACGAGGTCGCTCCATTCCTTTCCGTCCCTCGAAAATTCCCCGCTGCGCAAAGGCGAAGTTCCATCCTCAGCCTCAAATTGGACCTCGACCTGTCCTCCCCCCGATTTCGCCGTCGTCACTCGCTGGCTCAGGACGCGCACGGCGGGCGGCGTGTTATCAATCCAGAAGGGGGCGCTGATCAGCTCCGCTTTGCGTGCCGAGGCGGGAGGGTTGGAGTCCTCGTCGGAGGCCACCAGCCGCGCCGTGTATTTGCCGTCCGCGAGCGTGTCAGGCTCGATCGTGAAGTTGGTCTGGTGGAGCTTGTCCTTCAGCAGGTGCCATGTCTGCTCGTCGGCCGCCTTGACGTAGAGCGAGTAAACCAACTGGTCGCCGTTCGGGTCGTCGGCCTGCCAACCGAAGCTGATAGGCGTCTTGGCCGGGGGCGATCCGGGGGCCGGCGGAGCGCCGCCCGGGGGCGCGTTCGCGCCCGGAAAGGCTCCGGAGCCTGAGGACATACCGGTCGTGCTGGTGCGTTCGCCGGCGGCGGACACGTTCAGCGAACGAATTTCGGGAGGCAAGTTCTGGTTCAGATACGAAAGCGTTACGTCATCGAGCGTGGGGCCGGCCGTGCCCGAGGCGTGGAAGACCGCCTTCCACTGGATATACCTGGCGGGCGGACTCGAGACGGGACTGCCGTTCGGGTTGCGATACGGACCCGCCCAATCACTCCACGTCTGGTCGGGCCGGTCGGTATTGCCGGAGCGGGTGAAGCATTCAAGCTTCGACCCTTCCGCAGTCTCGCCTCGCCAGGCCAGCGTGCCCCAGCGGGAAATGAACTTGGTGTCTTTGACCGGAGACTCATAGGAGCCTTCGCGGCTCGGCGTCGTCCTCAGGCGAAAGAGCTTGGCGATATTCGTCGTGGCCACGTAAAGGTCCTTGCCTTGCAGCCACAACTGGGTGGCAAGCGACTCACGGGTCTCGGTCACGAGCGTCAGGTCTCGACTTTCACCCGAGGTGGTAAGGTCGAAAATGCGCCCGTTGGTGTCGGTGGAAAAGAGCACGTGGTCGGCCCGCACGGCCAGCCCGAAAATGCTTTCATTATTGGAGCTCCAGATCGTTTCGGCCGTGGAATCGGGAAGGATCTCGATCAGCGAGCCCTTGCCTTGAGGGACCTTCGGCACCGGAAACGGCGCCGCCGGATTAGAGGGGCGGTTGAAGCTGGGAGTCCTGCCGGGTTCGGTATTGGGAGGCGTCTGAGGAGGCTTGGTCTGCGCCGCGCCGCCGTCATCACCGGCCCCTGCCTCAACGGTCACCGTGGTCACCACCGGTGGAGCGGCGGCAGGCGTGGCGGGGCCGAAGATTTCGGGTGTCCCCTTGCCCCCTGAACCCCCCAGCGCGGCAGCGTAGACGTTCCCGCGCTCGTCCGTGGCCAGTGCGTGGACCTCGGGCAGGCCAGCCTGATAGAGCACAAACGCCTTACCCTCCGGCGTGATTCGATAAATCAGCCCGTTCGGAACGCTTCCAGCCAGTAAATTCCCGTGGCGGTCGAGGGCGAGGCACATGACGTGGGTCTGCTTGGTGTCAAAGAAAACTTCGCCCTTGCCGCTTTCCTCGATTCTCAAGATCTTTCCCTGGTCGCCGGTGCCCGCGTACAGGCGCCCCTCGGCGTCGAAAGCCAGCGCCCAGATATACTTGGTCTTCGGATCGTAGAAGACCTTCGATTTTCCGTCGGGCGCTACCCGGTAGATTTTGCCGTCGGGCGAGCTTCCCACATAGAGCGCGCCGTCCGGCGCCGCGGCCAGGGCAAAGATATCCGGCTCGGGCGCATCAAAGAACAGGGCGCCCTTCCCTGTCTCGTCCACGCGGAAAACCTTGCCCGCGTGCCCGGTTCCCACATACAGGTTG